>NZ_JBFSRZ010000063.1:0-26074 GCF_041466065.1 Vibrio sp. 10N.239.312.C11 | reverse complement strand
GCACGTACGGTTCTTAGGAGGGCGGCATCTGGTAACAGGTGTCGCCTATCCGACAGAGGCTTCATAGACCTGAATTTTGACTCGTGGCACTTTCTAACTCAAAAGTGTCTTATTGGCTTCATGAGGTGCATAGTTAAGCACAATACTTTCTGAAATTAACGTTACCATAAGGTATAAAATTCCTGCTATGGCATCTCGTTTAGTGCGTTAATCTGGTGTTTCAAACCATCTATAAAAACATCAACATACCTATTAAAACTCTCATCCATCGGTTTGTCATAGCCATTTTGCCAGCGTAAAATGAAAGAAGCATTCATCATTTGAGGTAGAAAACGAGTTAAGTTTGGATACTCACTATTTTCTACCTTCTTAGCCTCCCCTCTTAACTTAGCTTCCCATTCATCCGCATTATCTAGCGGTAAATGACCGAACTCCATGGTTACGAAACCACACATTGATGCAATTACTGTGTTGTACATAGGGACTATATGAGACGGCGGACAATTTGCATCCAAAAGAGCAGCTATAATTCCATCTAGCAATCTAGGATCTTGATACGCATTTGCCAGAAGTCGCCCTCCTATCAAATCTGCGATGTGGGGATGGTGTTTTACTGCACCTCTGTAGTTTTGGAATAACAGGGTCAACCAGACGTGCCAATCCAGGTTACCGTAGTTAGGTGTGACACTAGACATCACTGTATTTGCAATTTCACCTAACAGTGTGTTTTTGTTTTTAAAATACCAATAGATAGCTGTTGGATAGGTATCTAACCGTTTAGCTACGTCTCGAATACTAAACGTATCGATTCCTTTCTCCGCAATAAGATTCAGTGCTACCTCGATTATAATTTCCTTAGAGAGAGGTGTTGTATTTGCTTTTCTTTTCATAAAGGTACCGCTATCTATAAAGTACTTGCTAAAGGGAGGTCTGCTTTTTAGACAGATTGAACGAACTTCTAATGTTAAAAGTATCGTAAACAATATTTAATTTGGTAATCAAGCGGCTACCTTTGTCGACTTCTAACACATCGACAACATTAAAAGGTGCAGGTTCACCATTGGCAAGTGTCCAGTCAAAGTAGAACCAGATAGATATCAAATCTGTACAGTCACGAGTTGATTTCCCTTCCATTACGCCCTTCAAGGTTAGCTTTGAACTGCTCGTATCTTCAAACAATTCAGGATAAAAGTCTGCTGCCTTACGTTCACCGTAAAGTGGTGAACTCACCAACGCATCTGGCGTGAAAAGCGATAGTACTTTTTCAATGTTTGCTTCTTCAAGTGCTTCAAGGTATTTGTTTGCTATCGTATTGGCATTCATGATTTTACTCTATTGTTCAGTGTGCAATTCTATATTGTACACTGAACAATAATGAGAGCAAGCTTGAGTTTGTAGCTGTTTAATAGAATGAAAGGTGCTGCATTAACAATGAATGCACTCCTGTATTAAATGCATAAATATTTCGCATCGTTGACTGTAATTGGAAGGTTTTGTCCAAAAGCTTCTCAGGTGTCGTCTACTCGACCAAAGTGTGGTAAAGCAATAACTAAATAGAGAGTTCAGACAGGATCTCTGTTTTTCATTGCAGTCATTTCAATGACTGTTTTATTGTAAACTACAATTCACTTTAAGATTTTTATAGTAAAATAGTTTTTACTATAATTATTTGGGGTATTGCGCACATTTCCCCGAAAAGTTCATTCTTCATTTTATGGCTAAGTTAAGTCACAGAAGTAATATCACCTAACTCAGCGTCTGAGGTAATTGGGTGGACGCTTTCGATCATACTTTCCAAGTTCAGCATGTCTTCTTTTTCTTCAAAGACGTAGTGTCCCGTCAATTGAATATGCCCCCAGGCTACTGGTGAAATATTTGCTAGGAGATCGATAGCATCATCATTTTTTTGCTTCTCGAAACGTTCTACAAGGGCAGATAGCAATGCTGAATTGTGGTAAATTATGCAATTGGCAATCAGACGGGCACAGTCGTTCCATTGCTCAACCTGATAATCATTTCCACCCCGTAACTGATCTCCGTTAAGGTTTCCTATTGCACGGCGAAGCTGATGATAGGCTTCACCCCGGTTCAGCGCTTGTTGGACAAACTGCCTCAAATCCTTTCTATCAATATAATCAAGCATGTAAAGGCACTTAATCAAGCGGTCATATTCTCGCAGAGCGGCGAGTGTCCGGCTACCTCGCTTACTGTTTGACAGCTTACGAATGATGACGTGTTGTTCCGTTGACTTCCGGCTCAGAGAGCAAATGATATGTTGGATCCGCTCCCACTCTTCTTTAATTAACTTTATGCGAATTGGTTTTTTAATCTTGATCTCAAGATCCCCATCTATATTGACCTCAAACACGTTTTCAAAAGCATGCTTGAATTTGGCGTATCGAGGTGAAAACTGATAACCGAAAATATCTAGAACAGCGAAGTTCACATTATTGGTACCGTGGTTATCTGTCGCCAGAGATTTTGGCTGAATGTCACTGCTGTTGTTATACAACAGATCAAATGCGTAGTGTCCTTCATATTCATTAGCCGATATCACTGTCGTATTTAAAGGCACATGGTTTGACACTAACGTCATAGCCGAAACCCCTTTACCTTTCTGGAAATACTTTGCTGAGTACCTGGCTTTGAACGTATTAATACGGCAAGCATGTTTCTGGCCATCAATACTGCCAAATGGGGCGGATTCATTAATGGTGTAATGGCGAAAAATGGGAAGCCTAGCGAGGGCATTCGAAATCAAATCATTAGCAGCCCCAGTTGTTTCCGGTCTAATGTAACTGTCATTAACAGAGCGAAGAATACCGATACTTCTGTCTGATGAGGTGGCAAGACGGTGCAGGCCGTAGTTTGCACCGTTCCCAAAGATACAAGCAATCAAGTCGTGACTTCGTGCTTCAGTGTTTCTTTTTCTCAATGAGAGACTCTCGAATGCCTCAAGATAGCCAGTTTTTCTGCTGACATAATTCATGATGTCAATTATTCCCATATGCTGAACCTGACTGTATACGGGATTGTCCAGGGGTGTTTTCCAACGTCGGTTTGCCAAGCTCCAAGCAAGGCGGCTAGATCGGGGCTGAACTCGGACAAAGTCGTTGGCATCTGCGTTAATGTTGGCGGTGACCTTTCCTAGCTTTTCAACAAAGCGATTATCAAGTTCTGCCAGAGTATGTTCAATCGAATTGGATAGTCGTTCTAGGCCTGTTTTCTCTATCAGAGATGCTTTGTCCTTCTTCCATACATCTAAAGGGATGAGATCGTCCTCAAGTCGTTTGTTACGTTCACTCTCACTGACATACACCTTACCAGTGTCTATCATTCCTGAAATTTTACGGTAGAGGTAAAATTCAAACCTGACGCGGTTAGTATCTCCGTCAGTAACGAGATGTTTCAAATCACTATGCGTGACTAGCCTGAGATCCATCGACGTCAGTTTCTTGTTGGTAAGTAGCTCTTCTCTGGCATTTGAAATTTGTGCCCTCAACGCTGGCTGGCCAGCCTCACATTCAATGTCGAGAGCAAGAAATAACTTCCTCAGGCTGCCCGCTGTTTTACGTGACTGGCTATCAGTGTATTGCCATTGATATTCTGCCCGATTAAAGCGGCCATCAACCAGATGGGTGCTGACCAACAATATGTCTTCCGGAGACATAGTTGAAAATGCAGTTTTTCTTAGTTCACCAAACGTAGTGTTGTCACTAATATTGTCATCGGTAAAGTACCTGAGTATGTTTCCAGCCGATTTAAGCGTGTCCTGAATGATGTCTAGCTCTTTGGCAACACGCGATCTTGCTGATTCTATCCGAGACTCATGGTGCTTTCTAACTAGGTAATTGAAGCTCGACACCAGCCGATCATTTGCTTCCCTATAACGGTAGAAGATATAACAGGAAAGATAGAGCAGTCCCTGCCATTTTGGAGATCGTCGTAGTTGAAAAGTTGAACCTGAGCGGATGAGGGACGTGTAATAAATCATATTTCCTCGAGACAGACCGAGTTCAGACAACAACTGTTTCACCTCTGGATAAACCGTTCGAAGGAGCTGCATTGTGCTCAGTTCGCGTTCTAATTCCGATGGACTGAAATCCCGTGCAGTTCCCTTGAACCCTGACAGACCATTTAACACTCCTTTGTCATTCAATATATGGCTGAGTTTTTCCTGAGTTGTCGCCGACATTCTTTCTGACAATATTTGAGCAGTACGGTTTCTTTCTGCAGTCAGTGTCGCAGTAACAAGATCTTGAAGGGTACTGTAGCCAGGCAAGGCGATGCGGTTCTGACCGAGAAAGGCCAAGCATTCATCAAGGATATATTTAGGCTCCGTGCTGATGGTGGCCACATCAGCTAGCCGAATGGACAGGCGACGGCTTTGTTCTTGTTTTAGTTGACTAAACCCGAGAGCAGAGAGCGTTTGTGATACCATATTTGCCCTAGCTCCCTTGGAAACACTCCAATCCCACCTTGGTATGTCGAGTTTGAAGGTGTCGCAGATGTACCGTGTATCTTCTTCTGTATCACATAGCTGAAAGTGAGGTATCACCGGCTTTGCCCTGAAATACCCGATAAGGAGAATCATGTATATTTTGGTTTCGGTTTTGAGTAACCCGTTAACAATATCGAGTAGGCTGTCATCCAGAGAGAAATACTCTTCCCGTTCAGTTTGATTGAAGACCGGCAGCCGATAGAGTTCTTAATTTCGTCGTCCGTCAGGAGTTGTATCCTCTTGCCTGTACTTCCAATCATGTATGCTTGTTACCTTTAATATAGTTTCTCATTTCAATGCCAAGAAGCAGGATACGAGTTTCAGTCTCTCCAAGTCTGGCGACAATCTTACTTCCTCAGGTAGCTATAGAGGGTTTCGCGGCTGATACCGTACTCTTTCGCTAGGTTGGTTCTAACTTCTCCGGCATTCGCCCTTGCTTTGAGATCTTTAATCTGTGTTTCATCAAGTGCACGCTTTCTTCCCCGGTATTTTCCCTTTCTTTTAGCAATCTCTATCCCTTCTCTCTGCCGCTCCTTAAGAAGGGATCGCTCAAATTCCGCAAATGCCCCCATAACTGAGAGCAAAAGCTGGGACATCGGAGAATCATTATTAGTAAATGTAAGTTTCTCTTTGCAGAACTGGATATCGACGCCCTTCGATGTCAGGTTTCTGACGAGAGTACGAAGGTCATCAAGATTTCTTGCAAGGCGATCCATGCTATGGATTATGATGGTATCGCCTTCTCGCGCAAACTGGAGCATTTCTTCGAGCTGAGGCCTATCGATATTCTTTCCCGATGCCTTATCGATAAAAGTTCTGTCTGTGGCAATACCGTCAAGCTGACGATCTGGGTTCTGGTCAAATGAGCTTACCCGGATATATCCAATTTTCTGTCCTTTCATTACGTTTCTCCCATAAAGTGTCAAGATAGGGTTATAGACGTTTATAGTTCGTTGTCAATGTTTGTGAAAACACACCCTATTTTGACACACTTTCTATAACTCGCCTGACGTCAATATAGGGTATACCTCATATTGACTAGGGTTGTGAACCACAAGAAGATTTATTATGATTAACTTTAAATCACATTGATTAGGAATGCATCATGAATACAAAGGTTGTTACTGCGCATGTTCCTTTACAGCTAGCTGATAAAGTTGATGAGTTAGCGCAACGTCTCGAACGTTCTAAAGCTTGGATTGTTAAGCAGGCTCTAGCTGATTGGATCGTCATGGAAGAAGAACGATATAAACTAACGATTGAAGCGTTAGCTGATGTTGATAATGGTCGAGTTATTGACCATCGGTCAGTCCAGGCTTGGGCTGAAAGTCTGGGAAGTGAATCTACAAAGGACGTGCCAAGGTAATGGAAATAAAATGGACCAGTAAAGCCCTCTCCGATTTAAGCCGGCTCTATGAGTTCCTCGTTTCCGCTGATGACATTGCGGCAGTAAAAATCGTACGTTCATTGACCAGCGCTCCGGATGTTTTGTCAGATCAGCCAAGGTTGGGAGAGAGGCTCGATGCTTTTGAGTCCAGAGAAGTCCGTAAACTTTTGGTTGGCAACTATGAAATGCGGTATGAAATACAGGAATATACCCTGTATGTGCTTCGTATCTGGCATACCCGAGAGAAGCGCTAAACCACTCGATAGTTCTATTAACTCACATTATCGCCCATGCTAGGAGCATTATGTCTCAACAATTTCTTCCTTCGTTTGATGGAAAGACACTCACTGAGGAACAGTGGTACATCCTGGATAAAGCATCATTAGGCCAAAGCCTTATAATAAATGCGTTTGCCGGAACCGGCAAAACTTTCACGCTACGCGCACTGGCATCCAAGCCGTTATCTGATAAGAAAGGTCTTTATCTCGCTTTCAACAGAAAGATTGTTGACGATGCTACAACTGCATTTCCTGAGAGCGTTGATTGTAGAACCATTCACTCGTTTGCATACAGAGATGTTGGTGTGAAGTACGCGAGGGCTGGCCGTATGAAGCAATTCCTTAATGCATCGATATTGTGCGATAAGATATTAAAAGGCAGCCCAGATTTATTCGGTGTTCCGCCTATCCGTGTATGCAGCATGATTCTTTCGGGAATAGAAGCATACTGCCACTCTGCCGATACAGAAATCACACACCAACACCTGAACAGCATTAATTTAGTAGGTGTAGCTGCAGAGCTTGTCGATGAATTCAGAGAAACCCTGTTGTACTTTGTAAATTCAGTGTGGGAACTTCTCAACAATTCTGCCTGCGACCTCCCTATCACCCCTTCTGTATACCTGAAACTTTGGGCACTGAAAGAGCCTCAGCTGAAGTACGACTATATCCTTATAGATGAAGCTCAGGATCAAAACCTCGTTGTCATCGATTTGCTATCCAAGCAGTCTCATTTACAGCAGATTTGGGTGGGCGATAAATATCAGCAAATTTATGGATTCAGAGGAGCCCATAATGCACTAGAGTCCATTGATATTGAGACCCGTTGCTCTCTAACGCAGTCCTACAGGTACGGTGAAGAGATTGCGAAGTATTGCAACAGCCTTCTCAGCGTTCATTTCGGAGACAATACCGATATAAAAGGTTTTCCGGGAATAAAGTCCGCTCTTTCTGATGAGTTTGAACCTGATGCAATTATTTGTCGGTCGAATTTTGCAGTTATCGCCGAGGTAGCATACCAAACCTATATCGAGAAGAAGAAAGTAGCTGTCAACGCAGATGTACGAGCCTTGAGTAGTGACCTTAAAGAGGCACAGAAACTCTTCGACGGTCGGCGTTCAAAGCATCCCGACTTCATTCCATTCAAGGATTGGTTTGAGGTTGTCAATTTCTCCAAGACAGATGAGGGTGTCCACCTAAGGACAATGGTAAATCTCGTAGAGCAGTACTCTATTCCTTTGCTCCTAGATCTCCTGTACCGGGTGCAGTCAATCAAAGAAGCACACGCAGATATCGTAGTGACGACTGCGCACCAAGCGAAAGGAAGGGAGTGGAATATTGTCAGGCTAGCGGACGATTTCAGAGGCCAGGGGCACAGTAAATACAGTGAAGAAGAAGGCCGCTTACTGTATGTAGCGGCAACACGAGCAAAGAGTGTTCTCGATATATCTGATTGCTTGGCTGCGGCACTACCCATACCAGAAGTCTTAACCCCAGAATGCACTGCGGAGTAAGTAGGATATGCCATTCATCGGACACGACACTGAAAACAACAGGCGGATAAACATTCTGGATTGTGACTCCCCGAGAGAGTCATTCAAGAGGGGGCAGATAATCTGCCGCTACTGTAAAGAAGAAATGGTCATTCGGGGAAACTCGCACTCCAGTGTCCCGAAAATTCACTTTATGCACCTGTCCAATGAATGCAAGAGTGAATATAAGCATCACCCAGAGAGCCCAGAACACCTGTACTTTAAAGAGCTACTGGCTACAGACTTAGCCAAAGATCTGAAAGAGTACCAAAGTGCAAAAGTGCAGATTGAGTGTCCTGTTGACTCAATCAAAAGGATCATTGACGTGGCTTTCATCTTCCCCAATGGCTGGGTTGTGGCCCACGAAGTCCAGTTAAGTGCAATCACGCCTGAAGAGTTAGAGGAAAGAACGAATGACTATCGACGTGCAGGAATCGATGTTTCTTGGTGGCTTGGCAAAAAAGCAAATACCAGCAAGAATCGGCAGTGGTGCTACGAGAACCTTGGCGAATGCCACTCCATTGATTACGAGAAGTTGGTTCAGCATACGTCCGAAAAATAAAATGGTTAGGTATGGCTCTAGGGAGCCCCTGCCGTGCAGCTCACTTTGGTGGAGTACCTCGTCGGACTGGTCAGGTGAACTCTCATACCCGATTATTCCGGCAGATAAAGAAAGGGCACCCAATCAAGCAATGCTTCCACATACGCTTGCTCATAGGCTACTTTTTAATACACTCCTTTGCTGGGCAATATATACGCCCCTGCCCAAATCTAGGCTCTTAAAGGGAATTGGCTCCCCGATCCATCAATCTCAGGCGGCGGCTCTTCTGGGGGCATGGGAGGATGTTGGGGTTCTGATCAAAACAGGAAAAGGAAAAACAGCAGCATATAAGATCGTTGATGACTATCGATACGGCAGTTGGCCAAGAGCTACGAATGAACAAAGAAAGCACTGTTATCAAAGAGTATTAAGGTACTTTCCATCCGAAATCAACCTAGACGCAGTTAAAGAAAGAGCTACCAACCTAAGAAAGATCTGCACTGATAGCCCTGATTTTTCTCTTTAAAAATAGCTAGTTAAACTATTGGTGTACAATATTTCCCCAATATTCGCGTGGCCACTTATACGGAGAATGAACTTTTCGGGGAAATGTGCGCAATACCCCTATTTCTAACCTATTACTTTGACATTTAAATTTTGGTAAATTAATATTTACCTTATTATATTTACGGTAAAGGTTAATTTACTATGGGAAGAGGTAACATTCAGGTTAGCACTGTTGCTAGTGCCGCACTAACTCATTTTGCCACGATGCTTACAATCCAGCGTAAGGAAAAGAAAATCACTGTAGAAGAGACTTGTTCCCGAGTTGGGGTATCTAAGCCCACTATGATAAAGATTCTTAAAGGTGATCCGTCTGTAAGTATCGGACTCTACTTCGAAACTGCTTGGGTATTAGGTGTTCCTTTATTTGAACCCGATGAAAACCAGTTTGCTATTAAACGTAAAACAAATGCGAAAATTGAGGCATTACTGCCTAATCGAGTAAGAAGGAAAAAGGTAATTTTAGATGATGACTTCTAGTAATCAATGCTTCGTTTGGAAATGGCTTAAAGGACAATCAGAGCCTGTGGTAGCAGGTAGACTCACTATTGATGAAACTGGCCAACATTTTACGTACGGTCAGTCTTACTTGAAACGTTCAGATGCAGAACCAATTTACTCAAATGAATTACCGCTTTCTGCTGGTACTAAGGAACCAGTTCAAGGTATGCCTATATTCTCTTGCTTGCGTGATGCAGCTCCAGATGCTTGGGGACGTAGGGTCATTAATTCTCGGTTGATGGGCAAAGACTACGATGCTGAGTTAGGCGAAATGACGTATTTGATGCATTCCGCTTCAGATCGGATCGGTTCTCTCGATTTTCAAGAATCGGCCACTGAGTATTTTGATCGTTCTACTGATGCGGCAACTCTTGAAGAATTATACAATGCGTCTGAAATCGTCGGTCAAGGTAAGGAAATCTCTTCGGATTTGGATAGAGCACTTATGCATGGTACATCCCTCGGAGGTGCTCGCCCGAAAGCGATGATCACTGGTAATGAAGCTAAGTATATTGCTAAGTTTTCAGCATCAAATGATACTTACGAAGTTGTACAATCAGAATACGTAGCAATGAGGCTTGCCAAGTTAGCAGGACTCAATGTTGCCGAAGTTATTTTTGAAAAAGTATTAGGAAAAGATGTTCTTCTTGTAAGACGCTTTGATAGAGCGTTAGTTGGTGACGTTTGGTGTCGTCGCTCAATGGTGTCCGGGCTGACAGTTTTAGGCTTAGATGAAACATGGGCTAGAGAGGCATCTTACGCAGACCTAGTGAACAATATGAAGCAGTATTGCATCGATTTTACCTCTGATAGCCAAGAGCTATTTGCACGGATGGTATTTAATGTACTGATCGGTAATACGGATGACCATGCTCGAAATCATGCTTTCTTTGTAGAAGGGGAGAAAATATCCCTGTCACCGGCTTATGATATTTGTCCACAAAACCGTACAGGTGGGGAGGCGAGTCATGGAATGAAGATCTTCGAAAATCTTAATTTATCTCTGTTATCACTTTGTATGCAAGCAGCACCAAGTTTCAATATTAAGGCTGAAAAAGCAGAAGAAATTATTAGGTTTCAAATTTCTACGATTACCCAAGAGTTTGAATCCGTGTGTAACGAAGTAGATGTCCCTGAAGTTACGCGAAAGTTACTTTTCAAACGTGTGATATTGAATAACTACATATTCAATGAAATGGAACATTTAAAGCCGCAAGATGGTCATTAAGTAGAATACATGGAATATCTAAATAAACAATGTCCGTACGACATGATGGGTTTTGTCGCAAAGTTTTGCGTTGTCGGTTAAGATTTACTCAATCTTTACCTAATACTCTGAATCTCAATGTTTAAAGGTTGCCACTTCCCCTCTGAAGTTATTCTCGAAACCGTACGTTATTATCTCGCCTATAAACTCAGTTATCGTGAAATTGAAGAGATACAATTGGAGCGCGGAGTCGTTGTGGATCAGGCCACTATTAATCGTTGGGTTATCAAATTTACGCCAGTATTAGAGCACAGAGCGAGGTGTAGAAATAAGCCCGTATCTGGCTCGTGGCGAATGGGTGAAACCTACATCAAAGTCTTTGCGCTCAAAAACATAGCGTCTGGAGCGCTTTATCTTTTGATAAACGCGATCAACTGCTGTCATTTGAACCTCCTAACTTTCATACGTGTTCGTAATATAACGCAACCTTATTATGACAGGAAGAAATACGGCAAACTCAAAGGGGATAATACGGCAAAAATAACGAATAAATATTATTAACCTATTGTTTTATAAAAATCATTTCAAGGTCATTAAAAATGACCTTTCTAAAATCAACACTCCAACCTTACTATGAGTCTATCCCCTCAGAGATGTTCAGAGCCTCCTCAATTTCTACGCCTAAATAGCAAATGGTATTATCCAACTTAACATGGCCAAGTAATAGTTGCACAGCGCGAATGTTTTTGGTTCTCGCCTAAATTAACGTCACCTTGGTACGGCGCATCGAGTGGGTACCATAGAGATAGGGATCGTAGCCGAGTTCCGTTACCCAGCGGAAAATGATGGTGGCGTAGCTGCTACAACTAATTGCTTTACCCTGCCTTCGAGGACTTGGGAAAATAGAGTCTGGTGCAGAGAGTTGGCTGTGCAGTGCGTGAAGTGAGCTCAAACTGTACCCCTCTGGCTGTAAAGCACGCGATCTTGAATCGCACCACCAGAAGAGATATCCCTCACTTTCATTCTAAGTAAGTCACAAGAACGTAACTTGCAATCGATAGCGAGATTGAGCAAGGTCGATTTCAAGCCTAGTGCGAATTCGCCAGATATCTTCAAGCTTGAAGGACTTTTTCTGCCCTGTTAGATGACCTTTCTTCGTCCACATAATTGACCTCCAATCTAAACCAGCTCATCTGCATACGCAGGTAATTATATAAAAAGTACTGCATTTAACTCTCAAGGAACCACTATGCCTAGACCTAAACGCGCGTCCGGCAACCACTTTACCCGTGGCGGACAAATTACTTTTCACTCCATTCGGATGTTCTTTCAAGTCAACAACACCTTAGTCTACGCCGCCATTTGGTCGGTGATAGCACTCACTGGTGTTCTAACCTGGCTACGCGCTCCTGATAACGCCTTTTGGTCTGTGTTCTACTACTGGCGCAATCATATCTATGCCAGCTTTGGGCACGATCTTAACAGCGAAGTCACGACGTTCTGGAGCGGGAAACGCTACGTTGGTACGCTCGCCTCCCAACTGGAAAACACCCAACTCATCGACCTCTACGATAACGTGATACACCAAATACAAATCAACTTCTTAATTGCCATCGGTATTGCCTTCGCTATTTTGATGCTCGCCATGAGTTTCTTTAAACGACAAGGCGAAAAGCAAAGTGAAGATTTCCACGTTCGAGGCTTTCAATACGCCGAACCCAAAGTGCTCACAAATGATTTGAAAAAACGGGCAAAGAAACTCAAGAAACAGGGTGTAGGCAACGGACGAATTTCTGATTTCAAAGTGGATGGGCTGGCCTTATTTAAACGTGAGTTTGAAGTGCAGCACATGCTGATTGACGGCACCACAGGGGCCGGTAAATCCGTCATGCTGCGGAAACTGCTGCGCTGGATACGCAAACGTGGGGATAAAGCGATTATTTATGATAAAGGCTGCACCTTTACCAGTAAGTTCTTTGACCCTAGCCAAGACACCTTACTCAACCCCTTCGATGAACGCTGCGCCAATTGGGATGTCTGGTGCGATGCAAAAGAAGCCCCTGACTTTGAAAATATCGCCAGCGCCCTTATCCCGCAGCATGGCGAAGGTGACCCATTCTGGGTCGACTCCGCCCGGACTATCTTTTCAAGTGCGGCGTATCGCATGAGCCAAGATGACAAGCCCTGCTCGACCGCAAGGCTGCTTAGCCTGATACTCACGTCTGAACTTGAAACCCTGGGTAATTTCCTGCAAGGCACAGAGTCTGCTTCCCTGGTCTCGAAAGACATCAAAAAGACGGCCATCTCCATTAAGTCGGTGCTCGCTACCTACATTAAGAGCCTACGCTTTTTAGATGGCTTGGATGACAAAGACACGAAAGGAGAGCCCAAACGTAAACCGTTTTCTATCACCGATTGGGTACAAGATGACAAACAAAAAGGCTTTTTGTTTTTATCGAGTAACGCGCAGCAACACGCCTCATTGCGTCCTTTGATTTCGACGTGGCTTGCCATTGCTTCTAACGCTATCTTGGGACTCAAAGACGATGAAGACCGCCGCATCTGGGTGATTATGGATGAAATGCCAAGTCTGCATAAACTGCCTGAGCTTGACACCATCATTGCCGAAGTGCGTAAGTTTGGGGGCTGTTATGTGATTGGTCTCCAGTCTTATGCGCAGCTCGTGAAAACCTACGGAAAAAATACCGCGGACGTTATTTTTGATTTACTCAACTCTCGCTTTTACTTTCGCGCCCCATCAGCGCAGATGGCACAAATCTCATCCAAAGATTTGGGTGAGCAAGAGGTGGATGTCTCAAGAGAGCACATTTCTTACGGTGCAAATGCACTGCGTGATGGGGTATCGATTGGCCACCAGACGGTGACACGACCGGTTATCTCTAGCAGTGAAATCCAAGCCATGGATGATTTGCAATGTTACCTTCGCGTACCAGGAAGCAGCTTTATCACTCGACTGGATTTGCACTTTGATAAGATGCGAGATGTGACACCGGCCTTTATAAAACGTGATTACACCCCATCGCCCGCCATGACCAAAGCGTATCAAAAAGCGATTTACTTTGAGTGTGTCGCCCCAGGTATGCTCCTCAACGAAGAAGAGCGTAACGCACTCACAGAAATCCAAGCCAAGCAATTTGAAACGCCGGAAGAGATGAAGCTGGAAACCGACCAAATCCAACAAGCACAACGAAGTGAGACAGTCAAAGCGTTAGCCAGCAAGGAGTCGGAAAAGCTCAAATCAGACAATGCCCCTCAAGATCGCGCGCATCAAGAGCTCGACGAGTCGGCGATATCTCAAGATATCGAGATGGAAGCGGGCGATATGGTTGAATAGCGCATCAAATAGTCGATCGCCACACAAGACAGAAATAGGTCATTGCAAACCAAATGTATTAGGTATTTTTATGTTACCGAGTTTGTCTACATTAATCTTCGAGACCTTGGTCGTCTCACTCTTATTTTTTGCACTTTGTTTTATGCAGATCACCGAGAGTCAATTTCAGTGGACGCAACTTTTCATCGCGTCCACTGGCTTTTTATCACTGTATGGTTTGAAGCGCATCGTGGTTTTTTTGTTAAAAAACGCCCCAACACTCCTCACTACATCGTACTCACCTTTGCAGTATTCGCTTTACTCCTGAGCATCAGCATGAAGTACTCGTTATTTGGTTTATTGAATTCGATAGGCCTGACTTTCATGTACTTGGCACCCAGCGTGTCAAAAAGTGCACTGACTCAATCTTAGTCATGACTAGATATTTAGTTATAGTGCACCATAACGTAAGCCCTATCATTGATGAGATTCATTAAAGGAAAATCGATGAAAAGCGTAACGCCCCATAGAGACGACACCCTAGGGCCTCATCATCTCGAATAATCACTCAACCACTCTTCCAAGCCTTGCAATGGCAAGGCTTTTTTACGTTCATTCATCAAGGAATTACCATGTCAAATAAGACCCTCTTTAATTCTGACCATCTACCGATATTAAAGAAACAATTACACACTATATTCGATCAACTTACCTTCGCTGAAATCATTCAGGGCAACGCCACCGAAAAAAACACATGGTTATCGATTTGCGCTCAAGCGGTAGGTTATGGCGACTGGGACGACTTAAAAGCGCAAGCAGTCACGCACCACGAGCCAACCCACAACATTCTATTTAACCAAGCATCCATCATTCCTTTCATCCAAAGTGTCAGAGTCAGCTTGGGGGAGCACATCGACAATATTGAAGGCTTTACCCATGTCATACTAAGAAACTTAACTACCGAAGAGTTAAACGCCATGAATGGCAATAAAGAAGAGCTTCCCCCCCTACCCAAAGCGCCAACGTCCTATACGTTAGAATTAGGACCGAATACGGCCTATGCCCGCGACCTTTTAGATTGGCTGTGGCCAAGAACAAAAAATTACCAAGTAGACCCTATCAACACTCAGTATCTAGCGCACATGAAAGAAAAGCGAATGAGCTTGAGCAAGTCTCAAGCAAAAGAGCGCGCTTTGGATGTTTACCCACACTCTGGCATGCTAATCAGAGACATCTTAGAGCAACTGATTTCAGAAAATTACCTAGAACTCAACGATGATCAAAGGTGCGTCACTTTTACTCGCAAAGGTCTTAATTATCTCAACGGAAAAATGACCCACGAATATGACGACCAATGGAAAGAATGGTTTAAGGCATTTGCAGCGCATCTCAAAAAAATCCCATACCGATACATCAAGATAGATTGGACACCCTATATCGATTTATATGCCCGGGGCATGTCACCCATTGAGGCGGCAAAAAGTCTTGAATGGTCAGAATGCTACACTCAAGCACACTCAGAGATCCAATCGGCCATTAAACACCAACTCGACATCCATCTGCCTCTATACCCCAAGGAACGATACCTGCAATTTACGCCTAGAATATTTCTGACACCTGAGCTGACCAGCAACAAGGTAACAGACATTCATTTTGAATTTATAGGACCCGACTGGGCTAAACCAAACGGCAATCCAAAAACAAAGCGCTTTTGGCCAAACAAACGCTACGTGTCTGTTTATTTAGAGACCTCCCCCAAAAGTCGAGGTTGGTATGCCGTCATTCCCGATGAGGTTGATTGTTTTCAAGTGAGCTACAAATGGACAAGCCAGTCCCATTCTTTTGCAAGCGTCACCCACCATATGACTTACCAGTTAGAGCCAAATATAGAGTGTGCTCAAGATTGGCTGTATGGCAATGAGTGCATGAAGCATTCTGATTCTTCGAAACTAGCGATGGCCGCCGATGAATACAGCTTTAACCATCTAGAATGCCTGACTCATGGCAAGCATTTAACCAAGGAAGAAATTGTAGCGTTAGACCGATTTAAAGCGGGCATTACATCCATTCACATTGATGAAAATGGCGTCATCATTCACGAAGAACGAACGTTAACCGCTAGCAATTCCTTTGCTTGTGTTGGGATCATTTTGTAACCACACCTCTTTTAATTCCACTTCCCCCTTAACCTCCACTCACCGCTCAGTTTTGCTGCTAGCGGCAATTTGCGTTGCATAAGGAAAATACTCATGCTTTCTATTAGCCCATTAAAATCCGCTTCTGGCGCTGCCAAATATTATCTCAGCGAAGAAAACCCCAAAGACCTACCTGACGTCTCTTTAGAAAAAAACGCGGGCGATAACTATTACCTCAAAGAAAAAGACCAAGAAGAAAACACCTTCTGGCATGGCAAGCTGGCCATCGAAGCGGGACTGGCGGGTAAACCCGTAGAGCAAGCCACCCTAGAATCGGTACTCTCAGGCAGTCTTGGCGGTGAAACCATTAAAGGAAAACGAGATGATCATAAATCGGGCTTCGACCTGACCTTTTCTGCGCCCAAATCCCTCAGCGTTCTTGCGCTTATTGGCGGAGATAGCCGCCTCATTGAAGCGCACAATAACGCCGTGAAGTTCGCCTTAACAGAGCTGGAGAAAGACGTAGCACAAGTCAAAGTCACCCATGAGAAAGGCGTTCAAGAATACGAAAATACGGATTCGATGCTATTTGCAGTCGTACGCCATAAGACCAGCCGTGAAAATGACATGCAAGTGCATTCGCACGCGCTAGCCGCTAACATGACGCGCGATAAAGAAGGAGATTTACGCGCTTTATCAACCAGCCTAAAACAAAAAGGGGGCGTGATTAACGGGACTGGCGAGCGCATTTACAACTTCCAAAAATACTACGGTATCTTGTACCAGAGCCAATTAGCTAAAGAGGCAGAAACCCTCGGTTATTCCACGCGAGGCGTCGGCAACGGTCAGTTCGAAATCAGCGGTGTCCCTCAGCCTATTCTTGATGCGTCGTCCACTCGCAAACAACAAATTGACCAACGCACACTCGATTTAGGCTTTGACTCGCGCGCGGCGAAAGACGTAGCAAACCTCGATACTCGTAAAAGCAAAACCTACCAGAGCAGTGACAGCCTCAACAAACAGTGGCAAAGCACCGTAAAAGAGCAAGGGTATGACCCCGCAGAGCTTGTCACCATGGCGCAACAAGTAAAGGAAGCGCAAAATACCCCGCCACTCGGTGAAACCCAAGCCGCGATCAGCAGAGCCATTGACCATCTAGGGCAATACAGCACTGCGTTACACCTTGAAAAAATCATTGAACTCACCGCCTCAGAGTTCACCAAAGGCGGCGTGCAACTCAACGCCCTTGATATCAAAAAAGTCGCGGATGCAATGATTAAACAGGGCGACTTGATAGGACTCAGTCAAAAAGGGCAATACACCACCAAAGGCTTAATTGATAACGAACAAGCGCTTATCGACAGCACACAAGGTCGTGCGCATCACATGCGCACCCACGTTGAATCGAACACGCTCAACAAGCTCGCTATCCCTGAAAACCAGCAGCGTATACTGACCGAGCTGTACCACTCCACCAAACAGTTCCATGTGGTCAATGTACACGGCTCATCACAGGGTATTGCGCAGCAGCTACTCAATGTAGGCAATCACAGCGGTAAGCGTGTCCAATTGGTCTCCCAAAGCGTGAAAGCCAAGACTGAGGGCATGGAGAGCGTACAGCGCAAGAGTCAAACACTCAGCGCCTGGGTCGGTCAGCTCTTTTCACCAGAGCAGCGCCACACTACCCATAGCTTACTGCAAAGCGATACGCCGCTGACCAATAAAGACATCTTGCTCATCGATGACGCCAATAAGATGAGTGCCAATGAGTTGCTGGCCCTCACCGCTAAAGCCAAACAATCGAGCAGTAAAGTGGTGATGCTTAATCGCGTATCAAGCCGTCAGGGATTTAAAGCCAATAACGCTATCTCGCTGTATCAAAAAGGCAATGTGGAGAGTCATTCTTGGGTTGGCAAGCGAGCCAGCAACACCAACGTAAAACTGCATGACAATGATACCGATAGGATAGCGCGGGTGTACGCCGACCTCCCCGATAAAGCCAACACGCAAGTGATTGCCACTTCCAGCGTCGAGCAGCGGCGGTTAACCGAAGCGATACGGGGCCAGCTCAAAAATACCGGCGCCCTCGCCAGACACGAAACCACCCTATTCACTCAAACCCCTCACCACCTCTCTAAAGCGCAACAACCCCTCGTTCAACACTACAAACCAGGCATGACACTCACCCATTGGGAGAAAAACAAACCTCAGAGTTTTGTCATCGCCAGTATCGACAAAGAGAGCAACACCATGACCGCACTCAGCAAACGCGATGGACAATCACACACCTTTGACCCGTCCAGTCGCGCCTTTAAGCACATGAAGATGCAAATCAATAAACCGCAAAGTCTCAATATCGCCCAAGGCGAACGCCTTCAAACGCTAGGCAAACACTTCCCTGCTGGCTTGGACGCGAACCAAAGCTACCTTGTCACTCACATTGACAAAGAAAGCCTCACGCTTGAGAGCAAAGGGGAAACGCAGCGCGTCAACTTAGAGAGCCTAAAAGACGCGCCGCTGCAATACGACTACGTTCACGGCGCCCACCATATTGAGCCAAAAGCCCATACTTTACTGTCAGGCAAAGCATTTACCCTATCTAAGCCCCTGATAAACGACCTGACTGAAAAAACAGAGCGCCTTGATATCTTCACCGACAAACCAGACAAAGCCCAAAGCGCACTTGAAAAAGAGCAGGTCTCCCCGTCAGCCATTGAGCGTGTACTGCAGACGCAAAACGTCAACGACCGCTACCTAAACGACGCCACCCAAGATTTGCTAAAGCAGGATGTCAGTCAGGCACTGTCAGCACTCGCCAAAGCGCAAAACGCCCCACTCATCGAAAAAGCGGTCAGCTTTGCCCTGAACCACCTCTCAGAGCGAGAAGCGGCGTTTAGCCAAAAAGCCTTAGTGGTGGAAGCGGTGCGTTACGCCTTTGAAGAAGCCGGAGGCTCTATTACCAAAGAGCAGGTTGAAACAGAGCTGACTAAACGCAGCGACACCCTCTCTGCAGAGTACAGTGACGGCACACGCTGGACGACGCACGCCGCGCTGGAGACTGAAAAGCGCATCTTGCAAAACATCGATGATGGTAAAGACCAACATCAGCCTTTTGCTACCCACAAACAGGTGCAGGACTTCCTCGATACCAAGCCTCGCCTAACCCAAGGGCAAAAGGACGCCATCACCCTTATCTCAACCACCAAGGACAGCTTTGTGGCCATCCAAGGGTTAGCCGGTACAGGTAAGTCCACCATGCTTGAATCCAATATTGAACTTATCCAGTTAGTCAAAGAAGCCAGCCAGCAGCCAGAGCAAAGCGTCATCGGTCTTGCGCCCACGCACGCCGCGGTTGCAGAGCTAGAAAGCAAAGGCGTGAAAGCGCAAACGCTAGACAGTTTGCTTTCTGACATCCGACAAGGCAATCGAGAAGCCAGTGACTATCAACACACCTTGTTCTTTCTCGATGAAAGCTCCATGGTCAGCAACAAGCAAGCCGATGAGTTCACAAAGCTGGTCAATGACAGTCAGTCCAAAACAGTCAAATTGGGCGATAAAGAGCAGTTATTGTCACTCAGTGCCGGTAAACCCTTTGAGCTGGCCATGAGCCAAGGTCGCATCGATACCGCTTACATGACCGATATGGTACGTCCACAAAATGACATCTTGCACAATGCACAGCAAAACACCATTGATAAACAGCCGCTCAGCGCCCTAGACAAACTCCAGCAGCAAACCCCTGACACCCAGGGCAACAGCCAGCATGTCATTTCTACGCTGGATGAAAACGACAAAGACCGACGCAGAGCGCAGCTCACCGCCACAGAGAAGCTGCCTTATGTGGTCGCCAAAGACTATTTAGAGCGCACCCCCGAAACGCGAGACAACACACTGATTATCGCGTACACCAACCAGGAGCGAGACACCATCACCGAACACATCCGTGTCGGTTTAATGAAAAAGAGTGAGTTAGGCAAAGAGAACGTCATCGCAACGAGGCTACGCTCAATCGGCGCGACGGGGGAAGAGCTCACCACCATGATGCCGTATCAAAAAGGCTTGATACTGAGCACCAAGCCCGGTGAGTACGCGGCAATCACTCACGTGGATTCTGAGCATGGCGTAGTAACACTTCAAGACGCAAGTACAGGTAAGACAAGGCCGTTCTTACCGCGTAACCGTGATCACCGTTTCACCACCCTGTTCTCTACGTCAGAAAAGCCACTTTCAACCGGCGATAAAATCATCACCCGTTTTACCGATAAAGAGCGCGGCATTAAAGCCAACGTGGAGTACCGCATCACGCAAGCGAATACAGACAGTGTTATCGCTCAATCTAAGACAGGACAAACACTCAGCCTTAACCCTAATGCGCTTAAAGACGGGCACTGGGACTACGCCTACAGTCGAACCGCAGACATGGCGCAAGGATCCACCTATCAACACGTCATTAGCGCGATACAAAGCAAAGGCGCACTGACCAACTTAAGACGCGCCGGTATCGATGTGACTCGTGCCAGTCAGCACATTCGGCTCTATACCGACAACACAAAACAATTGGTCAAAAGCTGGCTCTCTAAAGAGAGCCATAAAGCCAGTGCAATAAAAACCCTTAACCAAATCCCACCCAAAGACACCACCTACTTTAACCGTAATGCTCTGCCTCATGAGGACGTCCGATTCCAAAATAAAAGCGGTGACTTTGACTACAACACATTTAGGGAGCACATCAATACGCAACTACCCAAATACACCGAAAGTCTCGCCGTTCAGTTATTAGGCAAGCCTAACCAATCTAAATCAGACCGTGATTACTTAACCTTTGGCATAGGTCCTTCCGCGATTAAAGTGACCCTAACTGGAGAACATCGTGGGTATTTTAAAGACTACACCACAGGCGAAAAAGGCGCATTGATTAACCTTATAATGAGTCATAAGGAAATGGGCTATAAAGCAGCGATGAATGAAGCGAACAAGATGCTAAACGAACCGGACAAATATCAATTGGAGGAAAACAGTAAGCACGAAAAATTACTCAACACCACACCTAGGCATATTGCGCAGTTTGAAGAACGGGCTAAAGATTATATCAATCAAAGCTTACCGATGGATAACACACTGGCCCAAACGTACTTAAACAAGCTCGGTGTCAATAACATTGAAAATAACCAGGTTAAGTTCCACCCGGCGGTCTATTCATCCGAAGACAAATCCTTTCACCCTGCAATGCTAACCAACATCCACAATAAAGAAGGCGAAACCAAAGCCATTGAAGTGACCTATTTAGACACTCAAGGAAATAAAGATACCTCCCTAGACATTAACCCAAGAACCCTAGGCACAAAGTCCAAACAATTAACCCAATTCCATCAAGGAGAGAATTTAAATACCACCATCATCAGTACCTCAATTGAAAACTCATTCTTAATTCGAGACCAAACTCAAGGGCAGATTGACATTATCAATGTCAATCATAAGAACGACATTCAAAACATCTCCACCGATGAACTGAGACAGAACATCATTATTGTATTAAATCACGGCAACCACGATTTAAACCCGAACAACATTGAGAAAATCGTCGAGAACTTTAATGGACGAGACATTCAATTCATGTCCGACGATAATCTTAAAGAGGACATTAAATCGTGCATTAACAAATTAGAGCGAGATAACAGCGCACATAACATTGAATTAAATGAGGCGCACACTTCTCATCAAGAGAGCGAATTAGACACCCTCAACTATAATGAGAAAAAAGAAACCGACAGCCAATCACTCGACCACTTTGAGCCAAAAGAATATTCACCTCAACAAGAGATGGAATTTAATCACTCAGAGAAAGAGAGTCAGTGGGAAGACAGAGAAATCGACAGAGAGTTAGAGCGATAATAAAAGGGTAGCCAATGGCTACCCTTTTTTTTCGCCTTCAAGATATTCATCGACGCTTTTATCAACCAAAGCGGTGTTGGATTTTCTTTGCTCAATCGAATCCGCTTTATTCTTATAATACCCCTCCCCATCAAAGCTATGCGCCAAATTTAAATTTAGCACGCCTTGTACCTGCCTAACTCTACGATACGTTTCTTCCATCAACTCACGGTTCGACGGCCGCTCATCGTCACTGTCATTCAGTTTGATACGCAACGCCAAGGTAAAAAGCTGACGAGTTGCCTCGGCATCACTTAACTTTTCTCTGTCTCTGAACTTCTTAAAATCTTGCTCTAGCTTCCCTCGAAGGGAGCTTTGTAAAGGGTAAGAACGTGACATAATTTAGCTTTTTCTCCTCAATGAATGTCAATGAAGCCCACCTTTAAGCCTCAATGAAATCCAATAAATTCTCAATGTAAACCCATTGTACTTAGTTTTGAAAAAACCGCTACAACCTTACCGATAAAGGGATAAATAACAATTTAATTAAATCCCATTGAATTTAGATTGAAATCACCACAATCCCTTACACAGAAAGGCGCCAATGATAATTCAATGTAATTACATATTTTCACACTGGGATTTCAGCGGCTAATTAGTTGAGATTTTGAAAATTTTTTCACGCTCTATTTCGCCTCCACTATTAAGCATAAGTCATTGTTTTTATAGGTTTTAAATTCATCACAGACAATCATTTAAATCGTTTACGATTTAGCGTGGTGTGTGGTCACCAACTCAACTAACCAACAACTCAGAACGAATGATCTGAGTTCCTTAATCAAAACGACGGGAAAACTGACAGCGAAAGACAAAAGCCGACCAGGTGGCGAATGAATCTGACGAACGAGGGATGCGGGGGATTTGGAAATTGAAGGAAGAAAGCGAGAAGAAAAGCGAAAGACCTTGCACCGTTATGGTGCAAGGTCTTTTATTGAACGTTCATCTTAAAATAAACCGATTGGACTTTTTGGATGTATATTTTTCTGGCGTTCTCAGTGCGTTTGGAAAAACCCGCATTATACGCGCCGACACTGTTCCAGTTATAACCATGACTAGAAAAATTAGAACTTAATACCCATGCGCCAAGATGAACATTAAAGCAAGGATGATAGATGTTTTTTTCATTCACATTAAATTCGGATAGTCGATCAAACCAATGGGAATTAATTTGCATCAATCCAAAATCACGGCTGATGACTTGACCGGATTGGTTTTTATTTTCATTGTACGCGTTCGGCTTTAGGCTACTTTCTACCGTGGCGATGGATTTTAAAAGCTGTGGATCGACATTATAAAATCGCCCTGCCTCATCAAAGCAAAAAGCCCAACTGAAACACGGCGATAACAACGAAATATAAAGTAATGGTTTCATCATAAAAAAGAGCCCTAATAATAGGACTCTCATTTTATGCCATCCCATTGAGATATCAATATTCACAAGGTAATAAAATTGTGGTCACGCTGCGGTCACGTTCAGTTATTATCCAAACCGATTGATCACAAATCGTATAATTCGATATCACTCTCTCGCCTGTTTTGGTTGCTTCGTCATTGGTGATTTTCTCTTCAATGCAAGTCTCTCCCCAATCTCCACTTTGGTGACGCTGCAAATAAATCGACAAGTTAGCACCGACATTATTATCTAATAACTGCTCAATACCTTGCGTATAGACTACTTTACCCAACGAAAACGGCACGGCCGTACAAACGTAACATTTTGCTTTCGTTTCTTCTCTATCTTGTGTAGCATTCAGAATGTTCATTCGAATATTCACCATAATTGACTTGAACATGCCTTGATATTTGATGGAACAAATATCAAGGCGCTTTAATTTTCACGTTTAATAAACGTCTTCCTTTTTACGAATGTGATTAAACACTTCATAAATCTCATCGTATGAAATGCCATAGCCTTCGAGTTTTTCCACACAATCACAAATATCATTTGTGTAGAAACATTCGTGATTAAATAACTCACGGCGAATGATCGCCTTTTTCCCGTTCTCTTTGATATCTTCGGCGATCCCTTCTTGAGCGATGGAATCTAAACGAGTCATTAATTGCTTGGCATTATCAACTGGGCAAATTAACCCCATACCTAGTGATGCGTATTTCACGCCCTCTTTTTTTGCCTCATCGAACTGTTGATTAGAAAAAGCAAAGAACGCCCCAGCATCATTAAAAGCCTGAGTTTGTTTGTCTTGAATATAGTGTGAGAGATATTTCATTATTTAAGTCTCCATTTTATAACTAAGGGGTATCAAGTCTTTATACTTCGATATATTGATGGCTATCTGTCACCCATCCCATGACGACAGCACGACTATTCAGCCCTACCTTATTTGTTTCAGTAATCACATGACCTCTCGCGATGCCTTGCCCCCAGTACGGCTTATTGAGTTCTGTTTCTGGGAATAAAACCGTCAGTTCTAGCCAAACACTGGAATGCCTGGCTCTTGCTTTTACATGAGCGGCAATCACGACAATATTTTCCACAGAGGTTGATCCTGATAGGGCAACATCACGACTTGGCTCTACTGGTTGCAGACGCTTAGAGATATCATTTTTTGGTGAGCTTTCGTGCTCCAGCGGCGAAACGCTGGTCACTGAATTTGAATTAGAGAGAGTTAGGTTTGAATTTTGTTGCGCCATGAGGATTTTCCTTTTGTTTGAGTATCACTTTTCGGAGCCGCTTGGCTGTCCGCTCTCTCACCATCGTTCTGCTTTGCAAGGGCGCGCAGCGTTCATTTACCCTTGCAAATCAGGTTGTGGGGAGAGACGGTTAACAGCCTGCGAGCCCGTAAATGATGCGAGTGAAAGGAAATCGGCGCATAAGAAAACAAGCCTTACTCGAACTTATTCAAAGGTAGGGAAAGCAACGAGGAGGTACGACGAGGCGTAGCGAACGCAGTGAGAGGAGTGCGTTCAGGATTGCAGCGATATCCTTTTAGATAGGGGCTGTAGAGAGGCACATCCTGGGGCGGCACGCAGTGACTCACCAGGGTGATGTCACTCTTAGGCCATAGATAAAAGATACAAGCGAAAAGCCTTGCCCGAAGGGTAACGCCCAAGTTAAGCCCTTATCACGACGCTGTGCTTCAAATCCGCTTTAAACTATCATCATAAAAAACTCGTCAATTAAGCCCTATCAGCCACGCAACCACAAATTGACATCAATACACTGCAATACAATCAAGCATCGAGTCAATGGGCCTACAGTCCTCCTGAGAGCCAGCTAGACGACCGCTTGCGGTCGAGCCTTTGGCTCAACTTCTTTTAGCGCGACCACAGCGTTCAAGGAAATCACCAAGGAAACTAAGGCCTCCAGGCTAAGAGGCATCTCATTCGGTTTTAATCGAATAAAGTAATGAGTCTTTTTGTCACAAAGACCGCGTTGGGCGTCAGTTTACGCACCCACGCTTTAGAGTATCGTGACCATTTAAAACCGTTACTTTTTAATTTTTTGCGCACCTCTTCGGCTGGAATACCGTCAAATGAAAACTTAATGCGGCCCTCTTCTTCGTACAGCTCCCAAGCCGTCCCCATTGCCTCGCCGTTACCCTGTAATGGCGCTTCGTTGTGCAACGCTTCCAAGTGCTCTAAACGCTTTCTAGTTGTTCGGATATTGGCATTACTATTCTGTAGTGGCTTTGTTGCGTAATTCAGTTTAGAGACAGAGCCGCCCGTTTTGCATGCTTTTTAGTCAATACGACAAGTTTCAGGCATACCTAGCCTAGTGAGCTTATTCAACGCTTTTATCATCGCGTAAGTTTCACCCACCTGTGCATTGTAATTTCTTAAGCTCAACCGTCCTCCTAGCAACTGTTTAACTCGATACATCGCTGTTTCTGACAATGAACGTTTATGGTATCCATACCGCTTTTTCCAATACTTATTCGAGCCGTATAACTTCTGACAACCCACGGCGAGATTGCGAGGGTGACCACGCTCCCAGAAGGCTGCTCCTTCTCTTGGGGGAATAAGCGCAACGGCTCGCTTAATCTTAATAGCAGCATGACACGCTCTCGTGTCGTAAGCCCCATCACCAGATACCTCAAGGATACTGCGGCGTGTTTATTTCAGTAAGTTCGGGAGAACTTCCCCATCCGTAACCGTCGATAAACTTAGCTCGGCTGCAATAATTTCATGAGTGCTTGTATCGA
>NZ_JBFSRZ010000062.1:0-26915 GCF_041466065.1 Vibrio sp. 10N.239.312.C11 | reverse complement strand
CTTTTGAGCTAGAAAGTGCCACGGGTAAAAATTCAACCTATGAAGGTTCTGGACAGAAATGAGTTTCGGAGAACCAAGTATTAGCAAATCACGAATTAGCATAAGTATGGAAAGTCACTAAGCTCCCTGTCCAGTATTAATGGTGCACATCATTGTTGAATTGTTCGTTATTATGGACACCTAGCAGCCCAGAGAGTGTTGCCACCTAGAGTTAACAGACATTGCTCTTTTGCGGTAAGGCCGGGGACATCAATACCGCAAGCTCGCTCATATTTTCCGGCGGTATCTGAATGGTAAAATAAACGGCAGGATACGGATTCTGATGTTTTATAAACACCTTCAGAAGCGATGCAGTTTGAATCAGCCTCACAGTCCTTAAAGCATTGCTTATCGAGAATTGCAGCATTTCTTGTCATAACACCATCACTAACGATGTAGCCACCCTCTACCTCAAACCAACCTTGCTTAACGGTATTACCATCTGAGTTTACGAAATCTCGAAGGCTTATGCTCAGTTTGCTCGGGCTTCCACTGCAACTTTGAAGTCTATTGCCTGTTCCATCATCAAAAAAGGTATTAATTGTCATATCAGTTAATGTACCAGTGGGGACTGTATGAATAGCTGACGGGCAGCCTTCTGGATATTGACCTAAGTTTGCTAAAGCCACGCACACATGCTGATGATTCAGTTCTACAGTCTGGTTTTGCGCAGAACTAGATGCGGTAGCGCAATCATATGCATCCCACACACCATCTTTATTGATGTCTTCATCGGTATCGTCAACTCGATCACCATCTAGATCCCAGCAATTAATGCCAGCAACTCCTTTTACACCTTGTTGCCCTGTAGCTCCAGTATTTCCGTTATCACCTTCTAAAGGACACCCAGAAAGTAACGTTACCAACGTTAGCGTTATAAATAATTTTGTTTTCATGAAAATTCCTTAGATAGATAGATAGATAGATAGATAGATAGATAGATAGTTATGTGTTGGGACTACCAAGACTCTGAAACTACTGTATTACCAGCTTGGTCTCTTTGCTCGATAGTTTGAGTTCGAGTTAACCCTCGGACTGCCGTATGATCGGTATAAACAACACTACCAACAACATTGCCTTCGCTGCCTATAATCTGGTAGTCAGTAATATCCGTTTCTCCCATAAACCCTTTCGTTCGGGATGAAATTCGTTTTAACACTTCACCATTATTCAGTTTTATTCTAGTTTTCATCCTGCACACCTTTAGGGTTCTAATTTATTTAATTAATCCATACACTTAAAGCGCCAAATAAACTTAGGGCAGAAGCCTAGCAATCGTTTTTAGACATACTACCCATGTTAATTCTTTGATTAGGAACGAAGAAAAAAACGATAGCCACCCTACGTGACTAGGGCGGTTGTGACACCGACTTTGTTAAGCACCTGTTTTACCATAGCAACCTCCTCTCTAAATAAATGGTTAAGCTCGTTTAGATTGAAAAATATGCTAGGATTCAAATCCACATTGTGTAATGCCCTAAGTTTACTTTGTAGGCTGCTTTAACCCATAACATTTTAATATCGTGCCAGCACGAGTTCATACATTCAGAATATCTCAAGTATTGTACCTAACCAACAAGAATACGCATGTAGTATGATATTGTTCTGATTTTCTAGTTGAAAACCGTGCAAACATACAGTGCTTCCTATTCGAGGCACGTTATCAATCAAGAACTTCCATTTTGTTCTATAATATTCAATCGCTTAGAAATACTTGAATAGCATATTCGTACGTAACTGTGATTGAAGGTCAGTCTGTAGTGGGTTAGAAGTTTTGGCGACATAATTAGAGATTTAGGCATGAGGAAAAGTAAGGCAAGTTGCTGGGTTTGAAACTGACTTCAATCCCTATCTGACTCACTTTGGGGCAGAAATGAGCTAGAGCTACTACTCTAATGATTCATTAGAACAAATAGCAGCGTACCAATACGATCGCTACCATTTTAAGAGGATACTTTATTGGGCTGCATAGGGTTAAAGGAACGTTTTTGTGCCCAAGCAGCGGCCAATGAATACCTAGTTTAGAATAAAGACATTTAACCCGTTCCTACTCTCTCGTACTGGCCTTATACCTGAAATAACCTTCACTCTCGATGGATATCCTGTGCCGAGATTAATATTTCCAACCGTTAATTTGTAAGGCTTTTGGGATAGGGCTGTAGCAAGGGTATTCGGTTTGTAATCCATATCCAATAATGTAATCAAGAGTCGCGCTGAAGGAGCCGGCGTAATTATCTCTTCTAAACTTTCTTGGATCGTTTTTGGCTGTCTTCTCAAGCACCGTCCAAATCATTTCTTCAAGGAACTCAGGGTGACGCTTTGGATCGAGCGCCATCGTATCGCGCATACAAAACCAGTTATTGCCCCCTAATTTTTGCTGGCGGTAAGCACTATAAAAATACGCGGATTGCAAACCTTGTAGGTAGGCGTTTAAGCGTATGGACTCCACGGTGTCCGTCTCGTCAATGTGCTGCAAGAAGTAGGGCAGTTTGGTGATGTCTGCCATTGCTCTTTTAGGCATAGCTAACGTTGCTGTGTCATATTGCTCATGTATCTCGCTCAGCAGTTGAGTGAGCTCGGGAGAGTGGGGTTGAGCTTGCACGCTCGCACAGGTAAGCAGCAGTAATGGTAAGACTGTTTTCATGGTCACTCTCCCTTTAGATACCTGTTCATAATACCAGTAATTAGGCGGTGCATAAAGTTCTTTTTTATGCACCGAGATCAATATTATGTTTTCGGGTTTTGTGTGTATCTTGGCGCCGCTGGATAGGCTTGGTCGGAGGTGACGTATTCCGTCCTTTCGGGTCTAGTGATCTCCTTTTCTACCTGCGACTTGACTGTCAGTTCAATCATCGGCTCAGGTTTGATGATGGGTTTCTGCGCTTCCTCTTGTTGAAGTTTTACATCATCGGTAACCCCATCAAAGCGCGCTTGATTAAACAGTCCGCCCGTTCCCTTGGTATGCAGCATCTCGGTGCGGGTGTGTGCCACGGTATCGACGGTACTAGCCCATCCTTTCTCCATCGTGTTGTTTTGCTCGGGTGTCAGTTCTGGTTGTTGGGTTGGGGTGGTGGTTTCATGCGCTTTCTCCATTGTTGCCACAATCTTCGCCGTGTCACCATCGAGTCCCGCCATGGTGGTGAACTCTTCAGTGCGTGTGTAGTATTGCCATTGCTCTTTCGCCTCGGCAATATCTTCCGGTTGGTAAGCGGTCATTAGGCGTTGGACTTGTGGTTGTTCAAACTGTTTTTCTAGGTAATTCTGGAAGCCTTGAATTGAATTGGCCGTAAAGCTGGCACTGCCAGAGTTTAGGCGCGTTTGAGTATTCGAGAGGGCGTTCAAGTCCGATTGGCTTTGCATGGCACTTACACCAAGAGACTTGGTGTTGCTGGCGTTAATCGCAAAGTCATGCGCAAACTGCTCAACCGAAGTTCGGGTGTCTTTATTATCCACCTGTGTGCCGGCACTGGTCACGGCATTGGCCCCTTCGGTGTATTGCTGCGTGGCTTGCTCAAGCTGCTGCTTTTGCTCGGTATTCATCTTGCTGTAAGCCGTACGTTCATCATCAGACCATTTCACGCCGCCACTGGCGCCTAAATTGAATGGCGATGCCCCTTTACCGGTGCCTACGCCGCCCTCGAAGCCGCCATAGACACTTTGCAGGTAAGCTTTTGATTGGTCTTTCGTCCAACCCGTTTGTTGAATCACGCTGTCAACCGCCGTTTGCATGTCATTCATACCTTGGCTGACTTGAGTATTAAAGCCACTGGTATTGCCTTCACCGTAAGCCAGGTTTTTACTCACACTATCATGCCAGCGGTCGCTCAGCGCGGCGCCTCCTTGGAGGGTTTGACTCAGTTGGGTACTGGTTTGTTCAAGGTTTTGCTGCGTTTGATTGCGGGCATTCGCCACACTCTCTTGCAGCATGCTTTGCGTGTTGGCGCTGATGTTGCCGCGACTGGTGGTTTGTGAGCTGTCGTAGGTGGTGCGCCCATCTCCGTGTTGTGTGGTCACCGAGCCGTCTGGGTTTTGGGTGTAGCTGTGACCTTGGTTGGCGAGGGTATTGGTATCAAACTTATTGGCATGGGTGTTGTTCATGCTGTGGTTGTCAATCTGCATACTGCCAAAATCCAGATTACCCGTGGACGCTGCAGCGCTCGCTCTGGCATTGGTCGAGTTAATCATGCTCGAGAGCTGGTAGTTCATGCTCGACATGACTTCTTGACCGCCTTTTAAAATGCCTTTGGCTATCATAGGGACGCCTATCATCAATATACCCGTGATCCAGGCGAAGCGGCTGTGAAGCTCATCGGCGGCGTTCGCGTTGGAGAGGACGAGCCCTCCGAACTTACCCGAGACATCCGTAGACAGAGATTCCAATCCCCAAAGCTGAAAGCCGTTGATGATGGCAAACAAGGCTGGCCACGTGGCCAAAAAGGCAAACGTCCCAAAATAGTTTTTTAACACCATCATGGTCAAGCCAGGAATGACCGCGGCACCTGCAACAAAGAAGCCTAGGCACGCGAACAACATAAACATCATGGTATGGAGCATCGGCAAGTATTCTCTTGCCATCAAACCTAATGACGCCCACATTGAGGTGGTTTGCAGTTTATTGGTGGTATAAGCGTAATTGAGCGCAGCTTGCGTTGGGTCAAGGCTATCAAGGTTGTAGCGTAGCTCGTTCATCAGCATGTTTTGTTTGATGGTGCTGGACGCGCTGGTACTCATTCTAAAAAATTTGTCGTAGCTGCGGGTGAGTGACTGCACCACTTGCGGCTTATAACGGTCCGCGTCTTTACCAAGCAATTGATGCGCTAACAAGCTCATGTTTTTATTGGCGGCATCATCAAAGCGCTGCTTGATGATAGGGTAAGCTTCTTCACATCGCTTGTAGGTGCTTCGGCCGCCGCCTTCATCAAGATAAAGGGCGCGCAACGGGCTTTGCCTAACGCCGTCTAAAAAGGCAAAAATATCAGGGGCGGTAAAGAGTTCATCCCAGGTGTATTTCCCATTGATTCTCACATCCCCAATCATGCAGTTATGAAAGTAGTCTCGCCAGAGTTTTTGTAGTGCCAGCTCATTGATTCTGGATTGTCTTGAGAGCTGATACAGCTCCGAGCCAAACAACATCCCAGTACGACCATAACGCTCATCGTCGGAGGTGGTGAAAATGCCTTCCACACCTTCGGCCATCCCCACCATGATAGAAGAGAAAAAGTAAGTAGGCACGGCCACGAGGTAAGGGACATTATCCACCTTGTAAGCCTTACCCGGTTGCGTCTTATCAATGATGAGCATGTCGGCTTTCATGTTGATAAGAAACAGGGGTACGGCAAAGAACACCACCATCCATTTGATGAGGTCTTTGGGGTTACGTGACAGCATGAAGATAAACAAACTGGTGATAAGCCCCAGCATCATGCACATCTGTAAGTAATCCCCAAAGGTATTGGTTCTAAAAAAAGTGGCCAGCGCATTAAAGGCTTTGTTGACCACTTCGCCGGAAGTGTAAGTGTAATATTCGAGTATCATAGGTCAGTTCCCATAAGCCGGGGTAGGTTTGGTGGTCGTGCTGATTTCTTTTGTGCTTTGCTGCGTGGTCTTTCTTTGCGAGTCAATCAGTTGATTGCGGTTGTTGAGCGCCTCAATGGCGTTCTCGGCCAGCCCCGCGGTAAAGCGTTTGGCGTTATCGATATCACGAGTGATGAGGGCGATGTCATCCTGGCTGTTGTTGGTGTTGGCCAAGGATTGGCGGGCAACATTTAACATGCTCACGAGGTACTGATTAAGCAGCTCCACCGCTATCATTCGCGAGTAGTTGCTGGTATCGGGGGTTTGATTGGCGGATAAGTCGTCAATAAAGAACTTGAGTACCGGCGTTTGAATCAGCTCCAGAAAACCCTCTTGTTGACGCGTGAGTCTTTGGTCGGTGGCTATCTTTTGCAGTATCGATTCCAGTTGTTTGCGTATCTGGTTTTGTATGCCGTTAGTTTGACTTATGGATAAGTTATTGCGCTTGGTAATGGTAATGCACGCATCTGGGCCTGTTTTTCGACACTGATAAACGTCAGCCTTGCCCCCTTCGAGCAGCACGTTGACGAGGTTGTTGTTGTCGGTCAAAAGGCTAGGGTAATAACGCGGATTGCCGTCTTTGTCGTACACGTAAGAGCCTGACAAACTCATCATGAATTGCGCTAGATTTTTGTCGGAGGACAAAAAAGCGTTATTCATGATCGCAGACCAGACCACGTTGTGATTGGTTTGGGTCATGTCTTTCAGGGCTGGATCCTTTTTGGCGTCCTTTAGCTGACCCGCTGCTTTGCCTCCTGCGCCACATTTCTGCTGCCCTTGAACCCAATCTGAGAAGGCGTTGTTTTGTGTACCAAGCGTCGCGCAGACATGCTTTTTGGTAGCAGGAGCGGCAAAGGCGGCCAGTCCACCGATGGACGCTTGCGCGGCTTCACAAGAGTTCACCGATTGATTGAGATATTTGTCGGCAATGGCTTGGAGATTGTCCAGATTTTGCTTGAGCTGCGGTGCCCAGGTTTGCAGGGCTAAGTTGACAATAAAAGGAGGGGCATTATGAATAATGGCTTTGCCCAGTTTCACCAGTTGGTCTGAGCTGATGTGTGAAAATCCCCCCATAAACATATCAATGCCAGTGCACCCGGTACTGATGGAGGGGACAGTGACGCTGACCAACTGTGCATCGACAATTTGATTACGCACAAACAAACTGCCACCGGTGTAGTAGTTGGCCGATTGCCCTTGGTAAGCCGTCGGGGTTGAGACGTTGGCGTTGTACCCTGAGTTATCAAAAAAGCGGGCCAGCGAGTGGTTGGTGTCGGCGTGACTTACGCCTGATAAGCTGATGAGAAATAAAGGAATAACTCGCTTATTCACCGCAACGGTGGACAAGTGGTGGAAAAGTGAGCGCTTCATTGGAGAGCCTCCTGCACTCGCGGATCGTTAAGGGCGTTCTGAATGCTTTTGGCAAGCGTGCTTTCTGGTACGTCTCCAATGCTCAGACGTGAGAACTTACGGCTGTTCACGTTCATTAAGAAGGTCGCAGGCATGACCGTTTTTCCCTGGCCTGGGAAAAAGGTCTTGCCTATCTCTGGTGTGACAGGAATAGGGACCTCAAACCCTGGAAGGCCCGGCCCATCAACAGAGAAGGCGTAAACCGGCAATTGAAATCGCTCGCCAAGACGAGTGATTTTAGGGGCGGTCTTATGGCAGTACGGGCAGGTGCTTTCAAAAAAGAACACTAGGGCATATTGGTTTTGCATGGCAGCGTGTGCGCTGGCGGCATGAATCAAAAAAGCAAGCACAAGGGTACGAAGAAATGGCATAGCGCCTCCTTACGTTTTAGGAAGAAATAAAAGAAAGTGAACATCCTTTAAGAGAGCGGCATGGACGAAGTCGGGGGATGTCGTATTAGACGTTGATTTAAGGTTGGGTTTATTGGCCATACTGGTTCTGTTTATGGCGTTTTTACATGGGTTGAGTGGCTTTAAAAATTCGATTGCTCAAAGTCGGTGGCGACGTTGTAAAAGCGCCCAATTAAATCATTTTGGCTTATCCAGCCGTACGCCAGTGGCTTCATCTCTCCAGTGCTTGGATGCACCAAAATCAAGGCGGGCGTAAAAGGCACCGTGACTTTTCCTTGGTTGTGGCGGTTTTCTTTGAGGTGAGTGATGAAGGTTTCATCATTACTGATCCCAAGGAGCTCAAAATGGTATTGGTCAGCAAACGCTTGAATGGACGGGGCGAGTTGCTGGCTTAGCGTATCTTTTCCTTCATAAACAAAGAAAAAGCCCCATCCGTCTTGTTTCATCTTTTCAACCGCGTCGGTTTTCTTCTTATCCTCCAGTGCTAAATACACTTGTCTTGCCGCTTGCTCTGTCGGATGGTCTTTGGTGTAAGAGAACTCAGGTCTTTCGAGCAGCAGCGCTTTAAAGGTCATGCCTAATTGGTCGGTTTGGTCCGTGATAAAATGATTCAACGCTAAAAATCTCGCTAACTTGTCTTTATCTTTAGGGTGAAGGACGGCATCGTTTTGCGCTTCGATATGCACCGAGTGAAACCAGGCCATTTGTTCGGTCGCCGATAACGTTTTAGGGCTTGAGACAGTCGTTTGAGTGTTATTTGGCAGTGGCTTTGGTTTGGGTTTGTCGGGCCTTGCTTTTGGTTCGTTGTACCATCGCCACCCTGGAGGAGGTTCCTGAGCAAGAGCGGGATGGAGGTGAGCAAGCAGCGTTAGGGTAATGACGTAAAGCCATGTTTTTTTCATCATCATAGGCCTTGGTTAAGTGCGGCAAAGCGATTAAGAGGTTACACACTTGGGTCTTTCGCGTAAGTGGCGCATCTGCTGTGGTGATGGATTGCGCAGCGTGAGTAAGTACTGAAGGTATTTATCGTGCAGCAAAGCGTGGTGTTTCGACCACATACCTTACTCACTACTAAAGTAGTGAGTCTGTTTCTCAATGTTTTCTATCAGCTCTCGATATTCATCCAGCCTTTTCGTGATGTCGGGATAGTGGTCTAGCTGTTTGATGTGTATCACATCACTTGGAATGAGGCGTAAAAGCGTCAAGGTGTTGAGTAAAAAATTTTGAAGGGGTTTGATAAGCATAACGATGTCCTTCTTGAGCATTGAGGTGTGTATGTCATGGTGTGCCGTTGGTATAGAGCCGCCTGTTATCCGCCCGTGGCACTTTGAAGTCGTTGCTTGATTTCATCAAAGTTGGGGAGCTTGGTGTTGGCACGCATTTCCGGGTAGAACTCTTTAAAATCTATGTGTTCAAAATTGATTTGACCCAGTTCTTCGGGCGTAATGGCGGCGCAGGTGGGATTTTTAGCACTGCCTAACCGTTTACCCAGTTGCTGAAGAGACCCTTGCTCTTGGATGATTTTGGCCAGCTTGTTGTCGTAAACGCAGTAACTGCGCTTTTTACGGGTGCAGACACCCAGCACTTTCTTGGCGCAGTATTGCCCCACGTACAGGGTTAAGCCTTTCTCTTTGGCTTCCCCCAGCGCTTCTTCCGCTTCGCTGCATTTCGCTCCCAATCCTTGCCCCCACCCTGAGTCTTTACAACAATCGTTGAAGCCCGCGAGTTTCTTACTGCACTTCATCGGCTTTCCCGTGAATATTTTGGGTGGGTCGCCGATGTCTTTCACGGCTTCGGCAAGCCCTGCCAGTGCCGCAACGGACTTATCAAAATTGTTATTCAATTTGGGCGCCTCCTCGTAACACTCCCCGTCAAGACAGAAGGAGTGCTCCCCACATTGCAGATCAGTGGCTCGGCATGTCTTCTCAACACAACGCTTTGTGACCTCTTGCTCGATGCACACCCCATTTTGCTTAAGGCGGCAATGTTGAGTTTGAGTCGTACAGTCTTTCGGGAGGTTTGCGCAGGTATTAGGGCGGTCACAATGATGGTCTATCCGATATTTCCAACAATTGAGCGTGGTGGGAATACCATTAATGGTGCGGGTGGCTCGACCTTCAATGCATTGCTGATGAGTGACATTGCACGAATTCATCAGGCGGCATTGTGTTCGCCAGGTCATGGTGTTCTTGATGCAGTTCCCGCCGGATAAGGTGAACCCGTTTGAGCAGCTTAGCGTGGCTTTTTTCGTTTGTGTGGTGGGTCGACAAATCTCGTAGCGTTTATCCCAGTGTTCGCTCGCTTGCCAATTAACGTGATCGGTCTGTTTTAACTCGCCAAGCGTGTAGCCTTGGTTGGGAGAGACTTGCTTCCCGCCCCATAAATACGTGGTTCCTGACGATGAGAAAATGCCATCACCTCCCGTTTGCCTCACATAATGTTTATTATTGTATCGGCATTGTGGGAAGGGGCGTTGGCAATCAATCCCTTGTTTTGTCCAGCCGGATGGACAACGGTAGATCACCTTGCTGGTGACCACGGAGGCGACAGGGACTTTGTCACACGGGACCGGGTTGTGAGTCGGTCGGTGACATTGTTTTGTGATGTTATCGATGACGCATTGGGAGCCGCTCTCACAATCCACATAGGCATTTGAGATACCATGAGTGATTTCAAAAGCATTCTCTTGGCCAAGTAAGGCAAAGCGCATCGCCGGGTCGTCTTTAACATCGGGTCGACCTTTATTGAAGTTCGCGTTGATGTCTTGAGCCAATCCATTGGTCACAAACTCTGTCCCTTTTTGTGCATTGATATCACTGTCTGACAGTCTTGACTCTTTTGGACTGCGGATCTCTTGTCGACACGTGGCGTCTTTGCAATAGTCATCGACATTGAGCGGAAGCGCATGAGGCGTGAGAGCTTGGCTTGCCGTTTGCTTCGCCCAATTGGCGCTCTCGGTAAAGGTGTGTTGTTCGCTGGCAAGAGCGAGAGTAGATAAAAAACTGAGCGTGAGCGCAGCCCAGAGGTCAATGCGCATATAGAGCACCTCATCAAAAATTGGGGTGAGAGAGGGTTATTGGGCATAGAGCGTGCGCAACAGTGGGTGAATGTTTTGCTGCGCATCCCCGGCCGCGAGGTAATCCAGAGCTTGGTAAAGTGAAATGTTGCCGTAAAGGATGTCGTAGTCACTGGCTTTGCAAGGCTGCTTAGGTAAGCAGCGGTTTTGTTTGACCGAAACAAAGGCCGGTACGCGATGAATATCAAATTGCTTAAACCAATCAGGGCTGATGGAAAAGCCGCTTTGAATGGGCGCCTTATTGGGGGAGCGTATCAAGGCCTCGATCCGCTTGGCAGTGGCCGGAAAACCTTCAGGTAAGACACCGCGTATCACCAGTGGAACGCCTAAGTGCTCACTTTGCATCAGAAGCTGTTTGAGCGCGGTCTTGGGCATGGTGAGTGAAACAAACACCATTACCCCTTTTGGGGCTTGGTCAGGGTTGCGCGTGGGCTTTTGTCGCCCCAATAAGGGGGACAGGCTCTCCTCTTTTATCAAATCTTGAACATTGCGGCTGAGAGTCAGCGCTTCTTCTCGATAAGCCTGGGCTTTATTTTGTATGTCGTCCGTAGGCCACGTCTTCGCCGCCTCCGGTTGTTGAGTCATTTTTTGCTCAAGCTTGGCAAAAGATTTGAGCTCTTGCTCAGTGTAAGCTTGGGCGGGTAACGCGATAAAAAAACACAGAAAAACAAGAGAGCGCCTAAAGGTGCTCTCAAAAGATGGAATGGTCATAGTAACCTCTTCATTATGGCCGCTGAAAGGGTGGGTAGAGGGTGTGAGCGTTTTGGAAGCTGATTGACAGCACCTTACGAGCATTGAGATCGCGACAAAACGAGAAGCAAAACTGCGAGAGCGGGAAACAGCAGTAAATGTGCTTGTTGTTGGCGAGCTCTGTTTTTAAAAAATCGGTAAGGGAGTCAGGGTGACTGGCAATAAATAGGTCCGTTTCATTTTTGTGGGGAAGAATGGGCATCATCGCGTCACCTTATAAAAAGACACAGTTGCGCTTTCGCCATTGTACAAAACCAAAGTTATCCCCTGTCACCGGGTTGTCATGGCCGGCTTCCCAGAGTGTGGTTGTCGTGGTGTACGGGTGACACCAGGCGGCATCGGGAATAGGCCCCGACATTTGATACCGATAACGAGATTTTGGCAAAATAGGATCGGGATATTGATAACAAATCGCGCCATCTTCGCCGCGCGTCTCCCAGATGATTCCTTGCCGGTGCAGTTTGTAGTTCAGCTTTTCCATCAAGAGTGTCGCCGCCTGGATGGGCGTGTCTCGATAGTTGGTGGTGCCGGTGAGCGGATAGGCACTGCCCTGTGAGCCTAAACACCAAAATAACGCATCAATAGGTAAGGCAGCGTTAGTGGAGGTCAACAGGGCTTCGGGCACGCAAGCAAGCTGCGCAACCAAGTTACCAAACAGTAACGCTTCGGGATTGAGAATGAGGGATAACTCATCGTCGTCCCAAAGTGGGTCAATTTCCGTCATGTAGACCACATCAAAAACGTCCGTGGCCATGCAGGCGGTGGATTGCATCAGTTGCAGCCAATAAATGACGGGGTACTTATACCAATGGGCGTGATAAAAGCCTCCGTCACTGCTGTCACTCTCACGGGCGGTCACGCGCCCACCGATACGCTGAGTGTTAGCGCCGGACATTTGCACGCCCATGTTCACCATACAGTAAGGGACGCGCGTGATATCGGTTAAGGCATAAGGCTCCCAATAGCCAATGTTGATGCCTATTTGCACAAAGATAGGCGGCGGTTTAGGGCAATAAGAGATAGGCAGTGTGGGGTTGGGCGTATCGGGGTACTTAGAAGGCATGACGGTGGCCGAGCCTATCGTCATCGGAAACAAGCAATCCCAACAAATATCGGTCATGGGGTTAATAAAACGGCTTTTACACGCCGCACTGGCTGCTAGGGTTGATGGGGCAATAAAAACCAATAGGCAGCACAACAGTAAACGAAAGTGTCGTTGTGTCATGGGGTGTCCTTTTTCCACGCCGAGCGTGGTACTCCTTTTGTCTCGACAAGAGGCTTCGCCCCATTATCGCCGCCAAAAGCGAGCTTGGTTAAGAGAAAAAAGCGTCATACTGGAAGCATGATCAAGGGAGGTGCGCACTTCCAATGCGATGTCATTGTTATTGCTCTATCGCCAAGGGGTGCAAACCCGATACGTTCACCTCATCGATGCGCCAGCGCGTGCCTTCTTGGTAGGCAATCGCTGGGACGTGAGTAATGTTAAGCGATTGGGTTAAGTGGCCTTGCTGCGCAAAATACATTCTTGCGTCCAATAAGGTCGCCATTTTATTCGGGCTGCCTCCTGTCAGTACCCACTTGATTGGCTTGGCGTTTTGATACTCGCTGGCGAACCTTCGTTGCTGCGCGTCTCTGGCATCAAAAAAGACCAGCACCTTACTTAACTCAAATCGTGGTAGAACGTTTTGACTGTCGACCTTTGGCCAAGTGCGGGGTTCAAAGGGGTTCACTCTGGTGCCCGCTTTGGCAATCACGGCTCCTGTAGTGGGGGCGATAATGTCTTTAGGGAGGGTGATGCTTGGGTCAACGTAAAAGGTGCGGGGGTTGATCGTGGTGGTTAAGCCTGCAACGGGCGGTGGGTTTTCAATGCTTTGCTTGGCGCGCTCCGTGAACTCGTTTTGCATGTCCGCTAATTGACCACTGGCCTCAAACCCTTTCAGTCTTTGGTCAATCCACTCCAGCATGTCAATCTCACCGATGGGGAAGATAGGGGCCACTTGGCCCAAGTTCTTTCCAGCGGCATTTGTTGTTGCCAGTCCAGCGACCAAAAGAAAAAGGGGGGATTTAAGCGCTCGCCCCAATGGCTTGATTAAAGGCGTCAATGTCTTTGCCATAAAAGTGCCTGGAGGTTTGCTCAATGGCGCGCTCCAGTGAGTGGCCTTGTTTATAAAGATTTTCACAATACTCAAACTCCTTAGGCTCGGTTGAGAACATGGCGCGTTTCACCGGAGAGGCGAAAAAGCGGTGATAGGTGACATGGCCACCCGCTTTGATGCGCGCACTGCTGTATCCCGCTTCGGCAGACGGAGCGAAACTTTTAATGAGACGCTGCTCAAACGGTGAGAAGGCATCCGGGTTTTGGATCAGATACTCATCAAACCCTTCCCCTTGACGAAGAATGATGTGGATATCGGAGTTGTTGTAGCAGGCTTTGGCTTCCTCGTTGCTAAAGAAGTCTTCAATCCCTTGAGTCACTGTACAAAAAGCGCCGCCGAACTTACGGGCGGTGCGATAACCGGTGTTGATGAACTCCCTCGCTTGCTCGTTTGCCCCAGAGAGGAGGCTCCAGGCTTCTTCAATGATGCACAGCTTTGGGGTAGAGCGAGAGCCAGCCAGGTACATCTGCTGGTTAATCGACACCATCAACGCAAAAATCACGGGTCTGAGCACAGCAGGCGGAAACCCATCCAGCTCCAGCGTGGTGATTTCCACACTGGGGTCGAGCATGGAGGGCTTGTTGAACACATCTTTGTACATGCCGTCGGTGCAGAACTTTTTCAGTTGCACCGCAATGTCTTTGATGCGTCGGTCGCTTTCTTCTCCAGCAATCTCAATCAAGGCGTCTCTGACATCATCCACCAAGGCTTGATTACCTTTACGCTCCCATGCCGTCACTATCGCATCGCCTAAGACGCTTTGTTGAAACGCCGTCAGTGGGACGTAGGGTGACGCGATGGTGGCAAACAACGCCGTGATATTATCGAGCGCTTCCATCATGGGGTCGACCGGTCTACCGTCATCATCCACAAACTCAAACTCAGCACTTTGCATGGCGCCTAAATGCGTGAAGGGATTTAAGAAGATGTTGGCGTGCGTCATGTACGTCCCCCCAAGGCTGAGCGTCAATTTTTTATAGCTGGCCCCTTTATCGAGGATCCACACTTTACCACCCATGGCGTAAACCGTTTCGGCAATCTCTTGAACCAGAAAGCTTTTCCCTGCGCCTGAGCCGCCGGTCAGAGCGATATTTTGGTTATCACTGCCACAGGTGAAAGGGTTAAAGAAAGAAATTTGCTGGCGCATCGTGGGCAGCAATACGCCGCCTTTTAACTGACAAAAATCCATGATGAGAGGGAAGAGGTTCACCAGATTAGAGCTTTTTAACGTGCGAACTCGGCCGGCTTTTTTACAATCGCCCCACAACCCTTCGCTCATCATAAAAGGCAACGTTGAAAGCAGCGCTTGCGGCTGATTCATTTTCAGGGGAATGATATCAAGGCCAGCATGGCTGAATGACTCCTTCGCCGCTTGGGTGTCTTTTTTCTGGTGGGTCTTATCGGTAAACAGGGAGACCGTGAGGACCATAGACGCAATGGTAAACTCTTTAGACAACAGACCTTTTTGTAGGGCTTTTCGCTCTTTGAGCTCATCTTCCGCTGTTGGAGCCAGCAGCGCCATTTGGCTGTTCACCGTCTTGGTTAAGTCTTTTATCTTATTATCGTTATCCGCATTTTGCTTACCGGTTGGCTCATTACGAAAGCTCAACGTGACGCGGTGAGGGCAAGTGATATTACGAGAAACGTTGCGAAGAGAAGAAAAGGCCTCAGGTAAGGCGTACAAGCGATAATCCCCAGGCAGACGAGAAAGTCCCAAATTGACCAGCCGTGTGCGCACCTCCTCCCCTTGGTCATTGGTATGACGGGTGGCGATATGGCCACGATGCGTTAACGCTTCGGTATCGGGAGAGAGGGCTTGCAGGTTCAAAGGCTCTAACGGGTTGTAGCCTTTTTCCTTTGGCCGGTCTTGTCGTTTATCAAAGTTTAAGATATCACTCACATCGGTCAGCAACATCTCAGGCGTGACGGGCAGTAAATCAAAACCAAGCTGCGCCAGTCCTGTCTCTAGAGTCATTCGCGCATCAAGCAGCTCTTGTGGGTCTTTTTCCGTGGTGGAGACAAAAAAGAACGCGTCGTAATCGCGCAAATCAAAGCGATTGTTTTTTTGTCGGTGTAAAAAACCGTGCTGCGCGGCGTAGTGGGCGTAAATGGCGTCATCGTTAGCCAGCTTCTGGCAGATACCGCCTCGCTGACTGAGTAGAGCTTGGTTTCCTTCGAGATAGTGCGCCACTCGGTTGTGACCAAACAGCTGCACTTGATAGTCCCATTTATCCCCTGCAGGCAAATCCCCCATGAGGTGGCTTAACGACTGAATTAAATCGTCGTTAGCGCCCCCAAGGACACTGATTTTAAAGCCAAAACCGCGAGAGTGGGGATTGTCGAACACCCGCTCAATGGGATCGTAATCTCGATACGGCAGTTCATGGTGAAGGTGGTTTTGGGCTTGCTTGGCCTCTTGAAATAAGGCGGATAAGCCACTGCGTGAGGAGGAAAACATGGGGGATCCCTTTTTCTATTTTAATGTTAGGGGGCGTGACACAATCTTGGACCGCTTGATGGATTCCCCCCTCATTGAGAGAAGGCTGAGACTGAATGTCGCGCGCCCATGATAAAAATGATGTTTAAGCTTCGTTTCTTTTTTTCCTAATCAATCTTTCCAAATCGCGCGCGCAGGGCGCCCAGACCAACGGCTATCGTCTAAGACAAAGTAAACATCCATCGTATCGATGTAGTGATTGTCTTTGTCGATGAAAGGGAAGACGGTGAGTTTTTTAACGTCTTCTTGGCTTCGCTCTGGCTCCCCCTCTCGATTGCGCCTTGGCAGTAAGGTAAAGGCGGAAGGTGGGGCGAGACGCGCTTGAGAAGAGACCGTGGCGTTACCACTGCCTCCGGTATAACCGTATAGGTTGTCTCGAACTTCGTTCATGGTGACGCAACCTGAAACGCCGCCGACCTGATCGCAACTGTATTCGCTCTCAAAGCCCGCGCTACAACCGGTCAGACCTAAGAGTATCGATAGTGAAAACAAAGCGTGCCTATTCATGGTGATTCCTCACGCCCAAAGCCCACGCGGCTTAACCCTTGTTGGGTGATTTTTTGCGCTAAAGGGTTGATGGGGGCGGTTTGAGTAGTTGGTGGAAGAGAGGGGGTGTTGGTAATGACATCTAACAGTTGATTGCTGTTGGAGACTTGCTCACGCTGCTCATTCATACGCGTTTCGTATTCATCGGCCAGCAATGGATCTAATGGAAAGCCTTCCAAAAAGACAATATTGACGATGGCACCAGGATTGACTTCCACTATCGGATGATAGAGTTCGGCCAGTTTGATGTAGTAGTCCGCCAATTTGCTGCCAACGCTCTCCGTGGCGCCGCCAAGCAGATTCAAGCCAATTTTATCGCTGTTGATGCTTTGACTTGGGCCGAGCGCCGTCGGTGTCGTGGTTTGTGCCAGCGCTTTACCTGCATCCCCTACGCCTTGCAAGATCCCCGCAATGCCGGCCATTTGAACGATCTTACCGTTTTTCAAAATGGTGGTACCGCGAATACCATTGCGACCAAAGTTAAACACGGTCGCATTGACGGGGATATCGAGAATATCGCCATTGGGTTGTATGCAGCTCATTCTACTGGTGCGAGCGACGCCGCGGCTGGATGAGATCTCACCGTAGACGGCGCCGGTGATCGTGCAATCCTTCAATTTAGAGGCCTGACCGTTGGGTAAGACCCCCTGATTGACTGTCTGAAAGACAATCGGTGAGGTATCCCCTTGTCCAGAGACGCCCCCATTAGCATCAGCGCCGCCGGTAATTACGGCGGTCACAAAGGTGCCGGTTGGCACGTAGTTATCGGTCGTGCGACGGGATTGTTTCTCCTCGACACTGGCTTGCCAGTGAAATTCAAAGCTATCAAAGGCATCACCACTAAAGGCCACATCATCTTGCTCTTGGTACTGGAACTCATTCACCTTGGCGTTATCCATGTTGCTATTAATGGCCGGTCTTGGGGGCAGTTTGTATTGGCCAAAGGTGTCTCCCTGGTTGGTCTCGATGCCGTGTTGAGTCGAAGGATCGCCTGCCTTGAGGGTTGAGGCTAATTGCGTCTCAAGCTGCGCCTTGAGCGCGTCAACTTCATCGAGCTTTTGTTGCATCTGCTGCTCAAGCTCTGTCAGTTGCGATTTTGTATCGCGCTCATTGGCCTTTTTAATGTTCTCTAACTCAGAGGTTAAGCTTTGTCCAAAGCGACTTAATGTGCCTTCAAACCGCGCTAAGCTTTGTTCTATTTGGTTGATTTTGTCTTGTTGAAACGTCAGGGCGGACTGGTTGTCTTTGTCGGTAAAATCATCGGTGACGACAGCGCCAAATCCGACATCTTGAATGCCCTTGCTTGGCGCTTGGGGAGACAGTGTTAACCGCCAAACAACAAAAGCCAGGGCGGTCAATATCAGCAATACCGTGAGCGTAATGGTGCGATTGCGCTTTCTTGTCACGGCATTGATCGTGCCGCCGTCTTCAAAGTCCCCGTCGGTGTCTTTGAAGACGCGTTTCTTAAAACGGCCCAAGGCGTCTTTTTGTTTATCGAGCATGGGTGGCGCCTCCTCCAGTAATGAGATAGAGCGTGGTAGTTTGCCCAGGTTTTAATTGATAGGCATCGAGCGCGGCTGAGCGTGCGGAATAGCTGTAGAACTGCGCGGTGGTCAGCGCCATGTCACTGCGGCTTTGATTTTTGAGCTGATAAACCACCCCAGAATAATGACGGCCCACGAAGACCGTTTGAGGGATGATGGCCAGTGACGCTTCATCTTTGGGTAAGGTTTTGGGGTCAACGTCGTGACGTTTAAAACCAGCAATGGGAGCGCCATCATGGACAAAACGTATCATGGCTTTGGTGAGCGCTGTCATGGCGGCGGGATAATCCGCCGCCTGCTCAATCGGGCTTTGCTGCTCTTTTTAATTTTTCGACCAAACAAACTCCGTGACCAAAGATGGTGTAGCTTTGGGGGTAATAAACAGCGCAAACAATCGCCCTTTCTCTGTCGTCAGGTGCGCGGTAAACGGTAAGGGAAGGTTAATTTTTAAGGTGATGGAGCCGGAAGCGTCTTTTTGGTTGCCCGTTGAGGTGCAAAACCCTTTCGGGCAGACGATCGAAATAATACGGTCATTGTTGACCAGTAAACGGTTCACGTTAATGGAAGAGAGTGACAAGGGGATCGTGTCGCCTTCGTCAAACTCATAGCTCACCATGGCGGCATTTTCAGCCAGGGCAAAAGAGGGGATGAAAAAGACCACCCAAAGCGCGATGGATAAAAAATAAGGGTGCCATTGCTGCGATGGGGTGAATGATTGCTCATAAAGATTCATCGGTGTTGACCTCGACTTCTTCAATGGAGAGTAAACCTATGACGCCTTGGTCATAGCTAAAGTTGACTTGATACCACTTCATCTCCGGATCTAGTGCGCGTTGGCCTACGTGCTTTTGGAGTTTCCCGTAGAGTTGTACTTGGAGAGTGTCGAGAGAAATTCGGACCAACTCGACAGAAAATTGGCTGCTGATGTTATCTTTTTTAACCACCGTGGCTTCTCGAAGCAGCTTAGGTTGAACGTTGTACCAGCTTGTCTCGTCTAAATATTCAAGTAACTGACCAAACTGACGTCCAACGCTTGCCGGCGTGATGTTGAGTTTCAGGTAGAGAAGATAATCCGCCATTTGCTCAAGATAAGGTTCATCGACCGCGCCATCCGAAACCGTAAAGGCTTGAGAGAGGGTGGGCGGGACTAGGGTTCGGCTTTGATGGGTAAGGGCTTGATAACTGGTGTAACCCAACACCAGGTTAGTGATAAGCATAACAAGAAAGCCTGCACTCAAAAAAAGATTGAGGAGGCTTTTGACGGCCAGCTTATCCCGTTTAACAAACGGATCCATGATGAAGGGTCTCCTTAGAAAATCCAGTAACGACGACAGGCTGAGGGGGTACGCTTAAAGAGGGTGGGATGGACAAAGGAAGCCCCCCACCAATAAAGTGACAGGGTAACGATGTTGTCACCGTATTGCGCTTTGATGTAACGTAATCCCCCAAACCAAGCCAGCGATAACGTCAGCCCTATCATTTCGTGTTTAAGCCAGAATGAGAGGCCAAAAATGCAGAGGGCAGGCACGAGTTCATCAACTGGGAACCCGAGCCAGCGACGACCTTTGTTCATGTGTTTTGGAATAGAAAAAAACTGATGAGGGTCTTCCATTGTGACTCCTTAGCCTAAGCCGACGAGTGGTGCTCCAACATTCCACAAGACTGAGCCGCCAATGAACCCGCCAACGGCCGCAAACCAGTTACGGCTCATCAGTCCAGTGACGACCGCCCCCGCAAGCCCAGTCCCCAGCATCGCGGTTTCAACCGCAGAGCCTTTGCCCGCCGAGTCTTTCATGGCTTGTTTACCTGACGCGAAGATATCGGCAGCCAGAGCGGGCTGAGTGATAAGAAGTGTCGAGACAGCAACGCCAAGCCCGACAAGGAGGGTGCGCTGGGTGCGTTTTTTCATAATAAATATCCTTATTGAGTGATAAATTTATCAAGTGTTTGGTCATGATGGAGTAAAAGACCTCCTTGCCTGAGAAGCTGGGAAGAAGGGTTAGGTTGTCCTAGGCAGACCGTGCAACGTGCAAATTAAACGGCGCGTGGGGAGAAAGGTTAAAATCGACAGGTATAGGCACGCATCATAAAGAAAACAGAGAAGATTTCGCGTACTTCAAACCGCGATTACGACTCACATGTTGCTTCCAATTTTGAGCGCTAATGATGGTGTTCTTAAGCTTCCGATAACGTTTTTTACAAGCATTCTTTGAAGCTGGGAGAGTGAGACGGTTAACTGATTGAACTTGTTTTTGAACCGCAACAAAATGAACACCCTTCCAATAGAAAGGAAATGAAAGGTGTCCAGTAAAAGACAGTAAGGCGGCAAACGCCATGTGTTCACGCCCGACCGTTCCCAGTTCTTTGACGCTGACAAAATCCCCTTGTTCAACAAAGTGGCCTAATACATTCGCCGCCTCATCTGTACGACAATGTCCGTAGATAATCTGCATCGTTCACACTCCTTTTTAGGACATTGTTTTGTTCTTTTAAAAAAGCAAAACAATGGGCTCTCTTTCAAGAGCCGTGCTACAAACTGGCTTGAGCATTCTTGTAGTAGAATGCGCACATCCAAAGGGTGTGGTGTCTGGTATTCCCAAGTAACTCTATTTCACCACTCAACCAGCGTGCTTAATTGAGTAGAAAAACAGCCTTGGACGTCGCCCCAGAGAGGGCTCCTGAATTTGTTAGGCATATTACGCAGGCCTGCGCCCCTCTGCGGCGCTTTTTGCAATCGTGAAGGCAGCCCACCTTCGAGGCCATCTGAAATAAGATCTCAGACGGCAATATCATTCGTTACAGCGACCAATTGGGAAAACGTTTGAGATGATCTTCTAATCGAAGTTTCCCTTCGCGCTTTTTGGCCCGCTCTGCTCTTTTCGCCGAGAGCGTTAACGTTTTATTCGCCTTTGATGAAAGATTAAAAGCGATACCGACTTCCTTGTTCTCAACCCTACATTCTGATTTAAAATTCATACAAAAGTCTTCCTAAATAGAAAAAACCGAAACGCTCTCGTTTAGACCGAAACATCAATGAGTCATGTAATCGCTCACTGGCGTCTAATTTTGTTGAGTTTGTGACTTACTTATCATTTCTTGAATTTAACATAATCTAAATAATACGCACCAAATTAAGGTGCTGATTTTAAAGAAAATAAATGGGGTTTTAATGTTGGCGCTATTGTTATTAGGCATAATTAATATATTAATTATTTTAATTTCACTCCCTCAATGTGCTATAAATTTTTCTAAGGTTATTTGTTATCTTTTTGTTATTTATCGGTTTTTTATCCGTGCGTATTATTTAGATTATGTAAAGGGAAAAACCACAAGGTTACTTAAAGATTGAAATATCAGGCGACGCTGCGCTATACTTGCTTTAGGTCGTTAAGGTTAAAACACACTACATTGGCTGCTAACCAGTAGTGCCCTATGTAGTGTGTTTTTTCTAAGATTTAGAGTGTGTTAGAGGTGGTACTCTGACCATATAGCACTTGCAAAAAAGCCGGCTTCCCAATAGTAGCCGGCTTTTTTGTGTCTAAAAAACGGGATTTGATTTGTTTCTTCGGTTGAGATAGCGTGAAATTTCACCGTTTGGACAACCAATCTAAACACTCCCCAAAAACCTATTGGACCTCAAAATATGACTCCTTTGACTCAGCCTTGGCGTGGGCTAAAGCCCAAACAACACATTCTCAATCACACCGCTTGTTTATCCCTCGGGATGAAGTGCTGTGTGCTTTAAACGTGGACGGTGAATGTTATGAAGACGCCTGGACACGACTCCTCCCCTCCCCCGCTCGATAAATCGAGTTACGATGCGGAGTATCGCCGTAAGCGTAAGGATCGGAAGCTGGATTTGATTGAATTGTATCAACGTGTCGTTGAAGAAGAGAACGCGCGGAACCCTAAGACGCCTTTTGAGATCGGATTTAAGTCTCGCCGGTTGCTTCGAAGCGGTAAGGTAGAAACCCTACCGCCAGAATACGCGCGGATCTTAAAAGGGTGTGAAGAATTTATTACCAACCCCAATCGTTTCCCGTCACTTAATGCATGGGGCGGTGAAGCGGTGAATAATGTGCAGTGTCGCACCTTAATTGCGAAAGTATTAGCGTGCACTCTGCCGAACACAGACCTCATTGGAGGGCGCATCGGTTTGCCCACCGAAGCGGGATTGAAAACCATCAGCTACGACCAGCTTCAAGAAGATTATGCGTTGCGCTTTGGAGAGTTTATTTCGCCGAAGTCCTTTGCTAAAGCGGTGAAGTATCTAAAGCGTGCCAGCTATTTTCACAGTGAGCGGATCAATGTGTGTGTCGACCAAGACGAAGGGACGATACGCAGTGCACCCGCGTACAAACAGTTTACACCTCGCTTCTTTAATGACTTAAAAGTCGTGCGTTACACCAACATCAGCGAATTGATCCTCGCAACACGGGAACGCCAGACAAAGAAAGGACTGAGCTTTCAGTGGCTCTCTTTCCGTAAGATCGCGTCAGGGATACAAGAGATCTTCAATGCGTCAACGTTAAACACCTATGCGCAATCAACCTCAGCCTTCTTTAGTGAGTATCAACCGGACTTGGCCCCTAATTAAAGGGATATTTTTGTCTCCGCGAAAGCGGAGGGATCAGCACGTCTGAACCTTATCCTACCCTGCTTTATCTCTCATTTTTCTTGTTTCTCCCAACAGGTTATTCAGGGTTATCTTGCGCACGCAGTCTCATTCGGAAGGGATTTCTCTATTCACGGTTTTTTATAAGAAAGGCCGTGCAAGAAAGGAAGGATAAAAAAGACCGCTATAATGGCCATCAATAAGGGGCTGCGCTTATGAACACTACGTATAAAAATAAATAATTAAATCAATAGAAAAATAAATACTTAAGGACAAGCAAAAAAAAACGGCGCGGCAACCTTCTTTTGTCATACGACAGGGACCTTCTTCGATTAAACGCTGAGTCAGGTGGCTCCCTTTCATCATCTCCTTACTTAACGTCCACCTTCATCCGGATGGTATGGCTTAGCAGGGCGAGGGTTTTTAGTGCTGTCAATATTGCAGCCTAAAAAGAGCAGTATGGCGCTGTGAGAGGCTTTCTTCTTAATTTCATTAAATGGTCACGGTTCTTATTCAGCCGCTTAAGCTTGCTGCTTTACAAAATGAATGGCCCCTTGAATACTAAGATTAGCGTTTCGATTTATCAGCGTCAGAGGGTAATTCAAACTCAGGGAGCATAAATTAGTATTACTTCGAGGTGTTTCTCTTCTTACGCTGTTAGCCTAGAAAAACACATGGGTTACTAGAAGAGAAAAGGACGGATATGACACTTCCTATTTTTCACTCAAACAACGGAAGGTGGAGTGTCGGTGGGTGTGGCTCAGTATGTTCCAGAACTAAATGCGGCGGTCGGTTACTTGCAAAACAACCGTAACATGAACATGAAAATCGCAATTTCAGTTAAACCACAGAACCCTACAGTGCATTTGGTGATTGGCCACAAGAGTAATGTAGAGAAAGAATATCCATCGCAAGCCTAACTGTATCGGATCTCACAGACCTTTGTACTACTCATCTAATGAACAGTTAGGAGCGTTATATGTTGTTGTCTTGGTTTAGCGACGACTACCCATCGGCCTTATTGTTATCATATTCAGGTACTAATTGAGTGAGGGGAATGATCGCCTCACCCAACTTTCATTGTGACAACGTCACAAAAAGACCGAAAGACTACGGTTATTACCTTCCTTGAAGCCCTTATATAACGTTCTGGTCAGAGTTTTATAAAATATTCAACGTTTTACTGCCCACTTTTAAATCGACTCTCTTTATACCCAAGCGATAAAGGCAAGAGAGTACGTCATTTTGAAAAACATTGTATTGACTACGATTTAGAAGTAATAAAAATTCTTCTAACAAGTATCGTTTTTGAGCAAGCTGATAAAAATCACTTATCCTTTGCTTTACATCCAAGTCAATAACAGCGACTTCCAGGCGAGATTGATTCTTCTCAAATAAAAAACTAATCGGCCATTTTGACACAGAAAACCTCCATTATGTGTGAATTATAAAAACAGTCGTTACCGCTCGAAGGGAAAATTAGAGCAACATTTCTTCTTTAATTCCTACTTTGATTAATGCCGCCTTCTCAATCGCTGTTAGTTCTGAAAGCTCACTAACGAAATCACAATCCTTGAACCGAACGTCGGTCGCTTCACCCAACTTTTCACTCAATGCCGTCATCAAGCCTTCTACTAGGCCACTGAAACGCATGGCAGTCGAGATTAAAACATTGTCACCTTGCGCCAGATATGACGACGGAACTTGTTCAGCAACCAACCTAAAAACGCCTCGTAAACGCTGACCAAAAGCACCTTCCAATTGCGTTAATGTCGCTTTCAGGTCACTTTTCGACATTTGATCCAAAGCTGAACTCATTAAATCCCCATCAAAACGAGCATGAGCATTCGCATCAAGCGCGCCTTCAGTTTTTTTGCCGTTTTTTCATGCCATTGCAAGGCCGATGTATCAATAAAACCTTGTAAACCTTGCATAGTGGCGCTTACATTTGGACGTTTGTGTGAAAGTGAGTCCACAATTAATCCTAGATGCCCTGAATAATTTTTCTCTTGTTTAGGGACAGTAGAAAGCGCCAATTCACGAACTAGACTCAGATCCCCCTTTATTCAAGGCGATATTCTGAATAAATTTAAATGAAATATTGCCTTCGCTTAGCGCATCTTGTAGCTTATTTATTGTTTCACTAGATAATAATGGTGTTAAATTCGCTGTTACTCGTTTAGACAAGTAACTCACCGAATCCAGTGCTGTTTTCTTACTATTATCCTTAGCTGAACTACCTCTAATACCTAGATCATTATCAATTTCAGAACTAACAGCAATCGTCCTGACAGGATACTCGCTCGAGCTTTGTTTCTGTGTTTCCGGCTCAAAATAAGAACTAATAGCCTCTTTAAGTCCACCAACTTGAGCAGTTAATTTTCGGTCATTGAATAGGTTTCAGCGACAATGGCGAGTTTAGTTTGAGCAGACCACTGCTCTGATGAAGTGTTGCTCTTTGGCACGGTGGCTCCTGAACTTCTGAGTTGCGGGCGCCAATAATACAGGGTCGCAGTGCTAATTCCTTCCTCTTCGGACACTTCTTTAACTGACATCGAATAGGGAGGCAGCAGCTTCTTCAATATCGCTTCTTTTCTTTCTACTGAGATACGAGACACAATTACTCTTTATCGCCCAAACTGGTTAAATTTTAACAGTGACAACTACCCTGCCAGATAGGGATATTGTGAACCCAGATTTAGACACAAGAACAGCTCCCGATTGGGAGCCGTTCCCCTTTCAAAAATGATAATGTGCTTTCACACTATCATTCTCCTTTAGCAGCTTTATTATCTTTGGTGCTTGTCTCTTCAGCCTTATGCTCTAATACATCACAGTTTTTATTGATAGTGATGGACTTAGGCTTCATAGCTTCAGGTATCTCTTTCACCAGAGTAATAGTTAACAATCCGTTAGAAAGATCTGCATCCGTAACTTCAACATAATCAGCTAAGTTGAACTTACGTTCGAATGTACGATTGGCGATACCCTGATACAGATATTTATTTTCTTTATCAGCACATTTTTGCCCACGTACACTTAGCACGCTCTTTTCTACTTGAATATCAAGCTCTTCCTGAGTAAATCCGGCTACGGCCAGGGTGATGGCATAGCGATTCTCTTTTAGAACTTCAATGTTATATGGTGGGTAACCGTTGATAGCAGTTTCACTGGTCATGGCATGATCAATTAATGATGCTAGACGGTCAAACCCAACACTACTACGGTATAGTGGAGATAGGTCAATTGAGCTCATAATATATCCTCCATAAGAAGCAATACAAAATAAAAACAAGAGTGATGAAAAGGCCTCTTGATAAGACAACCTTTTCAAGGTTTTTTATAGTGTTTACGAACAATTATTTCAATAGTTTTTATATAGCAATTTCTCATTGAATTAGTTTTTTTATATGAAATTGTTATATCCTATCTATAATGACGAGACAAAAATAGTTCATAATTAGACGGTCTCTCTACTCTCTGATGGGCAATATTCCACGATATGAATTACGCGGGTGGCATGGGGTCGAGATCGGTTGGTTGAGTCACAAGAGATTACTATCAAATCAAATGGAAGGTGATTTATGAATGTGACTCTATGCTTATGTGCGGGTTATGTTTGAAAAATCAATAGCCATGTGATGATTTATTTAACGTAATGGTACTTAGTGTGAACCCAAATTTAGACACAAGAACAGCTCCCTATTAGGAGCTGTTCTGCGTTACGGGGTCACGCAATTGAACATAGGAATAATGAACACCAATAATTTTTTTTAGTGAGTTTTTTAAAATGTATGTCTTTTTACGGCATAACCTTGTTTTTCTTAGATTCATCACTACATCAAATATGAACAATGTTGCTTTTAAACTAGTTTAAAGGTTTTGTATGGCTATCTATGTAGCGCCTGGTAATAAAGTCGGGCGAGATGGGGCTCTTTTCAAGAGTGTAAAATTAATACAACAAATCATACGGTTGTAGTAAAATATGGTCGGTATTGTATTATCCGTGATCATGAAATAGCGCCTCCAACAAGTACTGCAGCGCGACATTGGTTGCAGATTTATAGAACACCAGATAATACGGAGTAATGTCCGTAACATTATCGTAGAAAGGTCGCTTAGCGGCCTTTCTGCATTTGTAAGTATTAGGTAGCCTCCTTGCGGCTTTGTTGCGTAATTAAATTTAGAGATAGAGCTACCCCGTTTCGCGTATTTCTTAGTCAATACGACAAGTTTCAGGCACACCTAACCCAGTAAGCTTGTTCAACGCTTTTATCATCGCGTAAGTTTCACCCACC
>NZ_JBFSRZ010000061.1:0-27476 GCF_041466065.1 Vibrio sp. 10N.239.312.C11 | reverse complement strand
CAACTCTTTGATTTCAAGTTTGTCAGCTTTAGCCTGCTTCTTTGCTTCAGCTTCCCGCTCTTTACTCGACTTAAACCCTTGCATACATTCGCGGCGCCAGCTTTGGATTTGTTCTGGAAAAAGACCTTTTTCACGATCATATTGGTTGAGTTCACTTTCTGTCATTGAGTAGGTTTTAGCGATAATGGCAAGTTTAGTTTGAGCAGACCACTGCTCTGATGAAGTGTTGGTATTTGGGACGGCGGCTCCTGAATGTCTGAGTTGCTGGCGCCAATGATACAGGGGCGCAGTGCTAATTCCTTCGTCTTCTGACACTTCTTTAACTGACATCGAATATGGAGGTAATAGCTTCTTTTCTTTCTACTGAGATACGAGACACAATTACTCTTTATCGCCCAAACTGGTTAAATTCTAACAGTGACAACTACCCTGCCAGATAGAGATAGCGTACGGTTTCGAGAATGACTTCAGAGGGAAAGTGGCAGCCTTTAAACATGACGATTCAGAGTGTTGAGTGGAAATTGAACAAATCCTAACCTAAAGCTTCAAAGTTTGCGATAGAACCATTTTCAGGTTGTCGAAGAATTGTGTGGGCAAGTTGATGTGGAAGTTGGCCATATTTCAGCAGATAAAATATACGATACCGATGACGTCTATGACGCATTAGCGAGCGAATTTCCAGAAACTGGCATAGCGATTCCTCCCAAAGAAAATCTGTATGCTGACGACGCTCATAACCCTAAAAGGGTGAGCAATTTGGTGGTGTACTCTGCATTAAGTCCCACGCGCAGGCAAAAGACAAAGCAGTATGGAAAACGGAATGTCTCAGATAATGCAATGTAGCGTTACAAAACAATTATTGGCCCCAAATTACACAGTAGAGACTTTAACAATCAACAACAGGAAATGATGCAAGCGGCATCAATATTAAATCGATTTATGCAGCTTGGTATGACCGAGAGCTATCGAGTCGCCTAATGACATCAAAAGACAAAGTGGGTTGATTACGGAAACAAAGCCACTCAGAAGTGGCTGATGAACCGTACTTTTTGTCGCCCCAATATACAACGAGATTAAAAGATCTCCCTCAGATCATATATTGAAGGTTTCTAAACCTAGATTTGTGTATGGACAACTTTCGTGAGGAACGAGCGAATAGTTGTCCATACACAAATCCGACAAAGCAACGCCAAAGCGTTGCCCGTCAGGTTTATGCATTCGTTACTCTCTATGGCACCAATACTTACGGAAATTGGAAGTCCGTAGTAGGAAAGTAGAAAAACATTGATCGATGAACGTTAAGCTAGTTTTTCTAATATTCTTTATTTTATGTGGATAAGTAGTTTTTTTATTTACTAAATTGAGTTTATCCACATTATCCACAATCTCTATAACAGTATATAACCTCTATATGATCTATAATTTATATAAGATCTATAATTGCTAAAAAACACTTTAAAATCATAATGATATTGAGGTTTTGGCAACATATTATTAGTGTGATTGATCTTGTAGTTAGTCTTGTTGATCTTTTAATTAGTCTGGGGGTAACAAGAAATTAGTGTTATTGATCTAAATTTTAGTGTGAAGGTTACATTTTTTTAGTGTCCAAACAGACTTTATCCCATAAGTCTTGATATTGAGTGTTTCATTTTAGTATTTCTATTAAGGTTACAGGAATTTAGTCTAAAATTGTGAATTACGTTCTTGAGGTTACTGAAATTTAGTCTTATCCTTGTACTACACTAATAATCTGTTACCTGAAACTAATTACTATGACTGACCATCGACAGTTGATCACAACTGAAGACTACCGTGAATTGCCTAATGACTTTTTTAAGAAAAGCCATGCTTTAGTTTTTAGCCAGCTAGGACTGACGGCGAGAGAGCATGATACATTTGCACTCTTCCTCTCTCGACTACACGAAGACCATTGGGTTGCGTATCAGGAAGGTCGACACGTATACGCACCTGAATATACGTTTCAATCTGAAGTGTTAAAGGAGTGGTTTGGTCTTTCAGCAAAGCAGCTTTATCCAACATTAAAGCCTATGGCTAAAAGGCTCTCATCGCGCAAAGTAGGCTTAATGAACGATGCTGATCAAGAATTTGATTTTATGCCTCTTTTTAGTCGAGTTGCGTATAAAAAAGGGGCGCTAATTATGGTGCCTAACGCTGAATTAATGGATGCTTATCTTGCTCAGTCAGCTGGCCACGCTCAAATTAACCATTTATCTTTTCGTAGTTTGAAGTCAGAACATTCTAAGCGCCTTTACACTATTCTATCTCGCTTTAAAAAGCCTGGAATGAAGTTGCATGAGCAATCGATAGCGCAATTACATGGTTTATTCGGTCTCTTAGATGAGCAAGGGAAGTTAACCAAATCCAGTTATACCAACAACAAGGTCTTCATGGAACGATGTATTCGTAAGCCAATCGAAGAGCTTGCTTCTAACGAAGAAGTGAGAAAAGAGCTAAGCTTTTTGGTTGATGAAGAGTCTGGATCGTATGGTTATAAAGCTCGTTATCGAGGAAAGAGTATTGTTGCGCTTGAGTTCCTTTTCCAATGGAAGCAAAAAAGTGACAATAAAGGTGAGGCATTGGAAAGAGCAAAGTTAGCTGAAGAGCTAGCACCTGATAACCCGATGTTAAAACTCGCAAAAGAAGCCTTTAATATTGTACTTTCATACCCTGTCAATGGTGAGTTAAGTAAACACCATAAACTCGCCATTGAAAGTGTTAGGATGGGTATTATCGTAATGCCTGCAGATATGCAGTTTGATTCTATTTTCTATCACAGGTTAGAGTTAATGGAATTATGATTTTCAGGTAACAGATTTTTAGTGTTTTGCAGCTAACACTAAAAATTTGTTACCTTCAGTGATACTGATCTCAAGTTTTATATTCATCAACTTTGTTATGACATCTAAATAATGAGGTGGTTTGTTGTTCATAGGGCAAAACAACCCCCATTGTCCCCATTAAAAAACCCGCTCATTGGCGGGGGTGTTATTTACTTATCTTGCACTTTTTCAGAAACAAACCGTATGATATCGTCATACACATCAACGGGCAATCTACTCAATTCAATCTTAAGCCCCCGCTTATCACTGCTGTGAGATACCTTTGCATACTTGTTCTTGTCATCGAACAGCGCTAATGGTTTAGTCTTCCAGCTTATTTTATCTTTACCCTTTAAAAGCTTCGACTCCATCTGAGCAAGAACTTGCTTTTGTTTATCTTCTACAGAGACTAAATTATCTACATCCACCTTAAGTGAACTGATGAAATGTGCCGTTGTAGTACCTTCTTTATCTAACTGCTTTTCCACTTTAGCCAGCTTAGCGTAGTAACCATTTGGGATCCCTTCGCAATCAGGAAAGACCTCAATCAAACGCTGATCAACTGATGCTGCAGCAAAGCGCTTTCGGCAAGTTTCACGTCCAATATTCAGATAGTCAGCTAGTTCATCGAGCTTCGTAAAGCCTTGTGCTTGCATCACGCTTTTGTAATCAGCTCCCAATTCTCGGTAAGATAAGCGCTTTACAGATTGAGTAGTTTGAATAAAAGCGAGCAAATCAGCTTGGTCGATCTCCCCTTCAATAACCCATAGAGGTAAATCTTTTTTAGCATGGATGCAAGTGAAACGGCGACGTGAGCTATCAAGTAACTGGTAAGTGCCCTGCCCGTCTTTGGTCGCGACGCCTTCAGTATGTACGCCCTCTTCCTGAACGCTTGGTAATATATCACGCACAGCATCAAGCGTAAGCGAATCTTGGCGACGTGGATTTAAAGGGTGAATTGCAGTTTTAACTTCAAGTTCATCTGATTTAACCACCACTCTTTCTGCAGTGGCTGTTTTACCGCTAGCAAACGTGAATGTTTTTTTAGGGGGTTCGGCTTTAACTCGTTTTCCTAATTGATTGCCTTGGTTAAAGCCGGTTCGCTTGTCTTGAGGTCGTAACATGTTATAGCCCTTTTGTTGCTAGCTGCTTAATTTCAGTGATGAATTGGTGGTACACGGCATTCACCGATGTCATAGCTAAATCAAATTGTTTACCACTACAAATCTGCTCTGATTTTCGAATATCCAGTACTGTACGGTTGCTTTCCGCAGCCGCGACAAACGCTTCAGAGTGACGGATCGCTGTTGATAATAAATGCCCTTGCGCCGCACGCAGCAATTTATCAAACACTTTAACTTCATGAGCGCTCTTCTCATCGAAGTTCACTGGAAGCAATTTAGCCCACTTTAAATTTTTTCCTTGTGATGGTAATGCTCTAAATGTACCTGGCATAGTGGCCATGTAGTTACTCGTTGAGGCAAAATCAAACTCTCGTGGGGTGACTGGAATCAAGACCGCATCAGCCGCCTCATTCACTGCCCAGAGAATTGGAGAGTTCTGTGGGGGCGTATCGATGAAGATTAGGTCGTACTCTTCTTTAAGTATGGGTAAGATTTTTTCACGCAACACACTCAGCAAATTCCGTTGACCTATTTCATCTTGCCCCCAGTAAGAATCGACAAAGCGTTCGTCTGATGGGAAGGCAGGAATCACATCTAAGTTAGGGAGGTGAGTCTTAAACGGAATCGCTTTAACTAACTCGTCATAACGGTAGTCATTAAGGTATTGAGAAAAATCACCTTCGGGCTCTTGGCCTGCTAGCGCGATATCAACAGCTGTCATGTAGACTGATTCATCGTCGGCTTGATGAATCAGGTTTTGGCCTGTTGAGCCTTGGGGATCTAAATCTATCACTAGGCAGCGTGCATTAAGATTAAGATCAAGCGCAGCAGTGGTCGCTAGGGTTACTGTCGTGGTGGATTTGCCAGTGCCCCCTTTATGGTTTTCCACTACAACGGTTGTCGGTTCAAAGCGCTGGTTGTACTTAGGAAAGTTCATGAACTCCATCATATTGGCGACGTCGAAGCGATTATACAGGTGAGTGCGTCCTTGGATAATAGGAGCGCCAACGACGCCCTGCTCGGTTGCTTCATCTATTCTAGAATTGAAGGTCACACGAGATAAGCCAAACAGCTCTTGAAGCTCTTTCTTCTTCAATGAGTGATTATAGATAAGCCTATCGACACTCCCCTCAATTTCTGTATCAGTTACTTTGATCTGCATACGCTCTTTGATAACGGCTTTCAGATCTGACTGCTCTTGCTGCATACGTTCACAAACAAGTTCTAATGAATCGATGATGGTGGTCATTGGGTGCCCTTAATGCCTTAATTTCATGTAACCAATATAAAGCACTAAAGATACAAATTAAACCTTTTAAGAATATTTTTAATTAATAAAGGTTTAAGTTTGATGGGTGTCTAAACGGGGACAATGGGGGTTGTTTTCAAAACAACCTTATCAAATTACTCTGAATATTATTCTTTCATCTGGTTTAACAGTGGTGGTGCACGAGACTTAATTAAGGGCAATAAGTACGTATTTGAGAGAGCACTAGACGTGATTTTAAAAGAGCGATCTGCTATCGGCGTTGGGAAATTTAAGCAGGTCCGCTTTTAATAGCGGTCTACCAGTAATAGTCGGTGCTCTATTTACGGTTGAATTCAAAGAATTCTTCAACGTACTGAATAAACTTAAATAACGAGATTAACCTTGTTATTCTTAGCGTGTTCAAGTCACGCCTTAATTGTTAATTATGTTTGGGCTGAGGCGCGGTTGTATCACCTTGACTACCTTGAGCTCAGGCTTTTCGGACGTTCTTCCACCGGATTATAAGAGTTAGCGACCATTCATGAGCCTTAACTTAAAGTACTATCAAGCAATAGACCAAACGATTTCAAACGCCTCCCCTCTCGTTATTATTCATTTGACCAAAGCCAAGCCTATTGGCCTACAAAAAAAAGAAATGAGTTTTTGGTAGAGTTCATCAAGCCAAAGATAAAACAGCCTCAATATTCTAAATGTAAGAAAGAGCTGAAGACCATGCTGAGTATAGGCAGGAATGCCAAGGGCCACCTAGAGGAAAATTTATGGCAAATGAACGAAATTAACCTCAATTATCAAGCCAAATTCACTCATTAGGATGAGCTCTACATCATGTTGACCGCTCTCTTTGAACAGCAGTGTTTTGCCTCAATGTTAGAAAATGAAACCTTTTTCTAAGAAGGTTAAAACTCATCGATTAAATACGTTGATTGATAAAGTCCAAGGTACAGGAACCTATCGAGTGGAAGTGGGTCATATTGATGATCAGGAAGTTATTCATCTGCTACTGCATAGGACTGAAAAGCAAATGCTAGTCGATCTGTTGAAAGTTCGGAAATGTCTTGCTGCTCGATTGTTGGTTTATGTCAGTTCTAATAGCGATCCTGATATGAGTGTGGTGATGAAAGCGGTGGAGGGGGGCTGTTGGATGAATGCATGATTCATTCCCTAGGAAACTATACTTATGCTGCAAAGGTATTGGGACTCGATCGTGGCACAGTAAAAAGGAGGTATGAACGCTTTCTCAAAGAGAAAGGTGAGATGAATTGTATAAGGACATAGGTCATGGTTCATTTTCTGGTCGTTATCACTTGATTTTTATCACGTGTGCTTCGTTTTATCTCTAATAGAGTGGTTCTGTTGTTGATGCTTCTTCACTGGGACGTTCTCGCTCCGCTCGGTTTATTCCTTCGTTTTGCTCCTCTGTCGACAACTTGAGTTGCTTTATCGAGCCTGCTCGATGAGCTTCTACGTTCCTGAGAACAATCACCCAAGGCACTTCTCTCTTCGTTCGAGGCACCTCGTCCTCTCTCCTCGTTGATCTCTCTGTCTTTGAATAAGTTCGAATAAGGGCTTGTTTTCTTATGCGCCGATTTCTTTCACTCGCTTCATTTTTGGGTTCGCAGGCTGTTAACCGTCTCTCCCCACAACCTGTTTTTCAAGGGAGGCTTTGCCGCTGTGCGCCCTTGCAAAGCAGAACGATGTTGAGAGAGCGGACAGCCAAGCGGCTCCGAAAAGTGATACTCAAACAGAAAGGAAATTCTCATGGCGCAACAAAACTCAATCCCAACTCTCTCTAATTCAAATTCATCGACCAGCGTTTCGCCGCTGGGGCACGAAAGCTCACCAAAAAATGATATCTCTAGTCCTTTGGCGGTATTGAAGTTGCGCTCTCAAGTCAAAAAGTGTCGTGATGAGGCGAAAAAAAAGTCTGATTGGGTTTCCAAAATCCAGCGTTTGAAAATGTTCAGTCGTCGTCAATCGCCCGAGCAGCAGGCTGATATCGCAGCGTTAAAAGACCAAGGGTTCGTTGAAGCTATCAAGCAGCAGTTTCCGCTATTGGGGTCGCGTCGTTTTGCTTTCCATGAAATCCGTGACTTTTTCATCGAATTAAATGGCGCTGGCTTTGGTGAATGGTTTCTTCACGAGCGAGCGGATCACATCATTCTGTACACCAACTACGGGTCAGTATTTCCAGCATTGCGATTTGTGACAAAGGGGGAGGGGACGTTTAAGTGCTCAGGGTTTTGTTTTGATGTGCGTTTTGGCGCTTAGGGTGTCACATTAAAATACATTATATGCTGACAGATCCAGGCCGCGATTTGGGTTGTGTGTAGGAATGAGCCAGCGAAGAACCTGTTAGATCGAATCTGACAGAATCGAGCTAGCGCTTTTGCTAAATTAACAATTTATAAATGACCAAAAAAACCTAATGTTAGTATTGACAGGTTTCTCTTGGGATAATATTTTAAAAAAACGAACTGACAGATGAAGTTCTTAAGTTGCCCACTTCGCCTTCTTAGGGAAGCTAGGGCAATTGTAATCAAGGAACGTTGACGTTGTAGTATGCGACATTAGCGAGTTCCTTAAACCTGTTAACACCTGGAACATATGTCTTACGGCGCCTACGTGGTGCAATAGAGTCTGTCTCCGGTCTTGGTGTACTAAACACTAAGAACTATTGCTTATTTATGAGGATAGTATTATGCGTAATGTAGATTTTTCTCCGCTATACCGTCATGCCATTGGTTTTGAACGTCTATTTAACCTAGCGGAGAGTAGCACGAATAAGCCATCTTGTAATGGCTACCCTCCATACAACATCGAGCAGAAAGACGAAAACAACTATCGTATTACGATGGCTGTAGCTGGTTTTTCTGAAGATGCACTAACTCTTACCCAGAACGAAAATATGTTAATCGTTTCCGGTGAAGTTCAGCCTGTAGAAACTAAACCTAATTACCTTTATCAAGGGATCGCAGAGCGTAACTTTGAACGTAAATTCCAGATGGCTGACTACGTAACCGTTAAAGCAGCGAGTATGGGAAATGGTTTGCTGCACGTAGACCTCGTCCGTGAAGTCCCAGAAGCAATGCAACCCCGTCAGATCTCAATCCACAAATAATGACTGGGGAAACAGGATCGGATAAGGTGATTTTAGTATTCGATTTTACTAACCTTGTCTAAAAATATTGCTGTTTATCACCACTAGAGTGCAAGACTTAAACGCTTGTACTCATATAGAAGAATAGAATTACATATTTTGCATTAGAAAAAATAATTTTAATAAGAGAGGTCTTATTATGAGTAAAATTATCGGTATTGACTTAGGGACAACAAATTCATGTGTTGCCGTACTTGACGGCGACAAACCTCGCGTACTAGAAAATACTGAAGGCGAACGCACAACAGCCTCGGTAATCGCATACACTGAAGGTGAGACGCTAGTTGGTCAACCTGCGAAGCGTCAAGCGGTTACTAACCCTCAAAACACCCTATTCGCTATCAAGCGTCTAATCGGTCGTCGTTTTGAAGATGAAGAAGTTCAACGCGATATCGAAATCATGCCTTTCAACATTGTTAAGGCTGACAACGGTGATGCCTGGGTTGAAGCGCAAGGCCAAAAAATGGCTGCTCCTCAAGTATCTGCTGAAGTTCTTAAGAAAATGAAGAAAACAGCTGAAGACTTCCTAGGCGAAGAAGTAACTGGCGCAGTTGTTACTGTTCCTGCTTACTTCAACGATGCTCAGCGTCAAGCAACGAAAGATGCTGGTCGTATCGCTGGCCTAGATGTTAAACGGATCATCAACGAACCAACTGCTGCTGCTCTAGCTTACGGTCTAGACAAGCAAGGTGGTGATCGCACTATCGCTGTATACGACCTTGGTGGTGGTACATTCGATATCTCTATCATCGAAATTGATGAAGTAGAAGGTGAGAAAACTTTCGAAGTTCTTTCAACTAACGGTGATACTCACCTTGGTGGTGAAGATTTCGATAACCGCATGATTAACTACCTAGTAGATGAGTTCAAAAAAGAGCAAGGTATCGACCTTAAAACTGATCCACTAGCAATGCAGCGTGTTAAAGAAGCAGCAGAAAAGGCGAAAATCGAGCTTTCTTCTACTACTCAAACTGACGTAAACCTACCTTACGTTACGGCTGATGCGAATGGCCCTAAGCACATGAACATCAAAGTGACTCGAGCGAAGCTTGAGTCTCTAGTTGAAGACCTAGTTCAACGTTCTCTTGAGCCACTAAAAGTAGCTCTTGCAGATGCTGCCCTATCTGTAGGCGAAATCACTGACGTTATCTTAGTGGGTGGTCAAACTCGTATGCCTATGGTTCAAGCTAAAGTAACTGAATTCTTCGGTAAAGAGCCACGTAAAGATGTGAACCCTGACGAAGCTGTTGCAATGGGTGCTGCTGTTCAAGGTGCAGTGCTAGCTGGTGACGTTAAAGATGTTTTACTACTTGACGTTACTCCTCTCTCTTTCGGTATCGAAACGATGGGCGGGGTAATGGCTAAGCTTATCGAGAAAAACACAACTATCCCGACTAAAGCGGTGCAAGTGTTCTCTACAGCTGAAGACAACCAAAGCGCAGTAACTATCCACGTTCTTCAAGGTGAACGAAAGCAAGCGACTTACAACAAGTCTCTTGGTCAGTTCAACCTAGAAGGTATCCAACCAGCTCCACGTGGCATGCCACAAATCGAAGTAACATTCGACCTAGACGCGGATGGGATCCTGAACGTATCTGCTAAAGATAAAGCAACAGGTAAAGAGCAAAAGATCACGATACAAGCATCAGGTGGTTTGTCTGAGGAAGAGATCGAAGCAATGGTACAAGAGGCAGAAGCTAACAAAGAAACGGACAAGAAGTTCGAAGAGCTAGTCATTGCACGTAACCAAGCTGACCAAATGATTCACGGTACTAAGAAGCAAGTAGAAGAAGCGGGTGAAGCTCTACCTGCAGACGAGAAAGTTAAAATCGAAGCGGTTATCGAAGCTCTAGAATTAGCTAAGTCTGGTGACGAAAAAGAAGTGATCGACGCTAAAGTTCAAGAACTTATGCAAGCAGCTCAAAAGCTAATGGAAATTACTCAACAGAAAGCACAAGCACAGCAAGCTGATGAACAACCTAAGCAGGACGACGATGTTGTTGATGCTGAGTTTGAAGAAATGAAGTAACGCCACTGACGGATAATTGCTTTCGAGCTGTTAAACGTTGAGTTATGTATCATGGAGACGTGAACTTATTGGTATTCAGGGCGTAAGAGGTCACTCATACGCCCTTTTTTGTTTGAATGAGAAATTGAGTGAGTTTTTAGCATGTCAAAACGAGATTATTACAGCGTGCTAGGTGTATCTAAGGGAGCCTCGGAGAAAGAGATTAAAAAAGCCTACAAGAAGTTGGCGGTGAAGTATCACCCCGATAAAAATCCCGGAGATGCGACAGCAGAAGCGAATTTCAAAGAAGTAAAAGATGCTTATGAAATTTTAACAGACAAAGAAAAGCGCATTCAGTATGACCAATTTTGTCATACTGAATCTGAGAATCGTGGTTTTGGTGGTCACAGTGGGTTCGAAGACTTCTTTAGTGATGCCTTCCGCCAACGTGGCGGCGGCTTTGGTGGAGGGTTTGAGGATCTCTTCTCACAAACTCGTGGTGGACACGGGCGCCCACGCGGACAAAAAGGTCAAGATCACCAATATACGCTTACTGTAGACTTTATTGATGTGGTTCAAGGGGCTGAAAAAACGGTCGAATTGCTAATCAATGGTAAACAGAAAAAAATCAAAGTTAAGATCCCTTCGGGTATTAAAGATGGTGAAAAGATACGTTACTCCGGTAAAGGTGGTTTAGGCGTTAATGGTGGTCCTTCGGGGGATTTATTATTCATTATTGCAACCAGACCACATGGGTTTCTAGACCGCGATGGTAATGACATTATTTGTCACACCAAAGTTGATATGGTTACTGCGGCTTTAGGGGGGGAAGTTACGGTGAATGTGTTAGACAGTCGCTTTAAACTCAAAATTCCAGCGGGTACTCAAACAGGGCGCAAATTCAAGATGACGGGGAAAGGCGTGACAAGTCGTAAAGGTGAAGCGGGCGATCTATTGGTGGAGGTTCAAGTTGAAATACCCAAAAATCTAACCGATGCACAACGTGAGTTGTTAGAACAATTTGGAGCAACGCTTTAGTCATTTAAAGTAAAATGAACAAAACCAGCTCTAGAGCCAAAGCCGTATAATGTGGGGTTGTATCGCAAAATTATGATGAAGTATAAGTGTACTGGTTTTTAGATGTAATTAGGCTGCTAGTGCGTAAAATTGCTCCCAAGCAGATAAGCCTTCAGGATTATCGAGCTGTCCGTTTTTAATTATCGACCACAGTTCCACGCCTGCCAGGGTGGAACTGGCTCTCTCATACAAATTCCCCCCCTAAACACTGATGTATTTTACCTTTCACTTTCCGGTGACTTTGCTCAACTATATTGTTCAGATATTTAACTTGAAATACTTCAATCAAGTTGAGTCTCTTCTCCGTCAGCCAGAGTTGAACATTGATGTTATGCAGCGCTAACGCGTTGGTACCACTCTTATCGATAACCACTTTTTCTGATAAACCATTATAGCCGATTGCCTTGGTAAAGAAGGCGCGAGCCGCTTTCTCATCATGGCGATCGCAGAGTAAAAAATCAATGACATGGCCGTTCGCTTCTCCCACGACACCAGGAAATGGACTGTTTGTTTGAGGATGTATGGCAGCCACTAGGGGGGCCAAGTTCTTCACTCTTGTCCCGCGCAAGTTTATTGCTTGGCAGTAACCTGCTTGGTAAACCATTTTGTGCAATGGCCTTATTCAGAAAGGCTTTGGCAGCTGCCTCATCACGGTTCGGGCTAAGGTAGTAATCGATCACGTTTCCAAATTTATCGACGGATCGATAGTGGCGTGATCTACAACAACTCTACGCTCAAGCTGTATCTCTTCAATTTCACGATAACTGAGTTTATAGGCGAGATAATAACGTACGGTTTCAAGAACAACTTCAGAAGGAAAGTGACAGCCTTACACATTAAGAATCAGTTTCATGAGTAGAAATCAAGCAAACCTTAACTTAAATCCTCAAAGTTTGCGACAGAACCTAAATTAGTCACCGTACGGTGCTTCTTTCTTGGATTGTATTATCGATCATATGTTAAATTGACAAAATTAGGCTGGCTTTTGCGCGGTAGGGGACGACTCTAGCTACAACCGCTCGAAAGTCAGCCATTTCTCTTTCCATACCCTAGAGTTTTCTCCTGAAAGTTAATTACAGAATTTAGTTAAATGTTAACGGGTTGTGATGTGTTTTGGTTTCGCTTGATTTTTTGATCCTAAACCTCAAAATGATCAGTTTTCTCTAAATTAGTAATACTGACGCCGCTTCGCTCTGTCGGCTTCATACTGACTCTACATGCAAGTATATAGCAGCCAGCATGAACCATATATAAACAAGAACATATTGAAATTATTGATTAATTCAACATTAATCAATTGGTGAGGATGTTTATTGTGTCGTGATGTGATTCTTATTATACTGGTTAGATATCCAGTAAAAAAAGGGCTATTTATGAAAAAAATGTTACTTGCGGTGGGAATATCATCAGCGCTATTGGGCTGTACGAACACTGCAACGCCCCCCCCCTATTACCAATCATATTGAGATTGGTAATAGGGGGGGGCACACAGTGTTATTGTGTTAAATTTTAACAATGCTGAAGCGATGCCTGAGTATCAAACCTACGATGTGTATTTATATTTATCTCAGTTGCCGGAAAGTAAGGGGTTTGAGATTTGCAATTTTGAATATGACAATTGTGGTAGTCAGTACTCCGCCTGGCAACATGTATTACGTCCCGAGCAAAATGGCATTTGGCTTAGTTATGATTTCAAGTTTCCTTTGAGCTTAACGCAAAAATACGATGTGAATTTAGCTAATATTCAAACGATAGCTAATCAGGCGTTTTTAGAATGGGATAAGGCAGAAAGTCTTTATACCAAAGAAGTTTCTATGTCAGGTAAAACAGTTCAAATCGAGTCTTTAACAGCAACAGCCCATCAATTACCTTAACCACTCCAGTATGTAGTATCGTGATCAGTTGATTTCGATACTACGGAACGTTTTCCCCCAAAGCCAGTAATTCCGTGTGATACCATGAACAACACGCTCTAATCTGCTTGTGTGTGTATTTCTGACTCTAAGAGGAAAATACACAATGACTAAAGCTAGAGCCAAAGCAAAAAGCCTTACCCCGTCACAAATCCGCAAGTTACTTGTTCGATGCCAACTAATGCAAAACCCTGAGCTAAAGCGTGTGGTTTTGGCCTTGTCTTTTTCGACTTTGCGAGTCTCTGAACTCGCCCAACTCACAGTTGATGATGTACTGATGCCTACTGGCAAAATTAAAGAAGAGATCTACCTTAGAGCTTCACTGTGTAAACGAAGAAAGCCCCGTTCTATCTGGTTAAGTAAATTAGCCAAACAAATGATCCAAGAGTGGGTTGATTACCGAAAGTCGCACAATTGGGCAACCACTTTTAACAACAGCTACCAGGGACTAAACCCGCTAAGTAAACTTGTGTTGAACAATCGTGCACGTAGCTACTCGATGAAGCGTAAAACTAGAATAAATCAGGCAGGTGAACAGGTTGATTATCAGGCTTGTGATGTACTGGAGTTGATGATCAGGAATATCTATCAGCGGAGCGGATTAAAAGGCTGTAGTAGCCACACAGGGCGTAGAAGTTACGGTTCGAACATGAATGCTCAAGGGATTGAGTTAAACGCAATACAAAGAGCATTAGGCCATGCTGAACCGTCAATGAGTTTGGAGTACATCGACATTTCAACGAACCAATTATCTAAAGCGGCTGAACTAGCATTGTAGTTATAACAATGTTGACACCAAGATTAAAATATATACAATCACTATTGTTATAACAATGTACACACATAGAGGTTGAGATATGCGCACTCAAGTACGAAAAATTGGCAATAGTCTTGGCAACATAATTCCTGCTACGTTCATTCGTCAGCTTGGTTTGGTTGAAGGGGCTGATATTGAGGTTAAAGCCGATGGTAAAAAAATCACTATCGAACCAATCAAACGCCCGAAGAAACGCTTTCCGTTCAGCGAAAAAGAACTTCTGAACGGCTTAGATGCTCATACGGCACATGCTGACGAATTAGCGGTTGTTTCTGGTAAGGAGTTAGGCGAGTAATGGCTCAGTACATCCCTAAACGTAATGACATTATCTGGTTAGATTTTGAACCCGTGAAAGGCAAGGAGATCGGTAAATACCGTCCTGCTCTTGTCCTTTCAAGTAAAGAATATAATCAGCAAACGGGGTTACTTATCTGTTGTCCGATTAGTACCAGTATTCGAGGTCAAGCTACCGAGGTTCCGGTAATGAATTTGGATAAACCTAGTGTCGTGGCATCAAGTTTGATTCAAACACTCTCTTGGAAAGACCGTAACGCGAAGAAGATAACCACCGCTGAAAACGGTGTGATGGAAGATGTTTTACTAAGACTTATCCCGTTGATTGGGGCTGAGTCTCTGTTTGAAGAATAAACGAGGGAATATGTTATGAATAATGTCGGTTGGATTTATATTATAGGATCTTCATCTGATTACTCTCGTTGTAAAATAGGCAAAACAATTAACAACCCATTAAAAAGATATCTGAATCTAAGAACAGCAGATCCTAAACTTCACCTTCAAGTCGCATATTGTGTTCCACACAAGCTTCTTTCTAAGGCAGAAGCAGCAATTCATCTGGAGTTAGAAGAATTTAGACAGCTAACTCATGAAGATACTCTATCTGAGTGGTTTTCTTTAGATACTGAAACGGCAGAGAGCTTGATTGATATGTACATTGAGTCATGGTTTTTAAAAAAGCCAATAGTTTTAGATTCATTCAGTTGTGATGCACCGTTCAAAATGTATGAAGATGCACTACGGTCAATATAAGGGGAAAAAGGTTATGGCATGGGTTATTGAAATAACACAGAGGCTTTCGGTTCGTAACAGTGAAGAGGGGCTAGACAGGTCATACGTTACCGCAATCAAACGATGCGGTACGAATTGCTCAATTACTACTTCTTTCGATAATGCAAAGGTTTACAAAAACCGTAAGCACTTTCAAAAACTACTAGATTTTTTTGAACAGTCTGAAATCGCCTATGAACTAATTCCAGTCGAAGATAAGGGGTAAAGTATGCAGTATGAAACAGATCCAAAAGGTTTGTCATGGCCTATCAAACCTTCACTTATCATTGATGATATTGCCGCTGGAATAGTGAATATTTCCTTATCACCAGAAGTTCCGTTATCCACTTTTTCACTTAAGCAATCTTTCGAAAATATGACGTTCAAGGGTGAAGCTAAAGAAAAATGGATCGAGGTGCTTCGCGATATTGCTGACGAACTGGAAAAGCAGGGGTAAATAAACACATGGCTAAATATAACCAAATCACGCAAGCAGATGGATGGTACTTTGTACATGAAAATGTTGTAGATAAAGACGATAAACCATATGTCGTCTACCGAGTGGCAGTTTGGGCTTTAGATGAAGAAAATGATGTTATAGGGCTAATACATGTTAGTGGATTAACCTTAGAAAATACTCAAACACCAAAACTAATTCCCCCACCTCCAGTACAGGGAAGCTACCTGCATGAATCAGAGCTTTCTACTGTTCAATCTAGTTGTTTAAAACAACAATGATTGAGTTTGATGTAAAAAAATCGTAGGTGAAAGCGTCTATGAACGGTTGGGGGAAATGGATGTTTTGGATTACATTTGCTATCTGTTTTGTCCTTGGTGGAGCAAGACAGGCATCAACAGAAGCCTTTCAAAAAACGGAAGGTGCGAAAAAGCTATATTTTTTGACTGCGAATGTTGTTTTTAGCGCGTTCATTGCGTGGCTAGTTACAGCAATTTTCGGCTAGGAATGGAAAAACAGTGCATGAGGATGGGGTTAATAGACCAGTCTATTGGTGGGTAGATTACTTACCAAAGATAAGCCTTGCTAACCGCTGGCGCAAATGGGCTACCTAGAAACCGCCAACCTCGATTTTGTTTTAACACATATTACTAATTTTGTTAAAAGTAAGGGGAAATTCATGCCAACAATGACACCAGAAAAAAAATTTGAAGTATCGTACAGAAATCGGTCTGGAGATATGACAACTAAAAAGACCGTAGCAACTGGCGCTAACAACACGACCGTTAAGAAGCGTTTTGAATCAATGGGCTATCAAGTTATTGCTGTTGTGTATAAAGGGCTTACTGGCCGTTCAATTCAAACAAGCTAACTAGGGGAAATTCGTGAAAATACCTAAAAGCGATTTAGTTAAGCTTGTTAATGCCTTGCCTGATGATTCTGAGGTCTCAATAAAAGATTTGAGCGTTATTTATGGTTATTACCAAAAAGGTCTTGATGATAAGTCTTGCATTGGTTTTGAGGGGCATATTACTTCAAAAATGGAGCGAAACGAGGTGCTGAAAATGGCTTACGAACTTGCTTTTAACGAGTCACAACATAGCGAACTACACGATTAAGAGGGAAAAATGTCTGGAAAATTCAAATACTTCATAGTACTCACTCAAGAGAATGAAGGTGCTGCTAGATCAGAAGGTACGGATGCGTATTTTGTTAATCCAGTAAGTAAAGGCGATACAATTTATTGGGATAATGAACATGGTAGCTGTGGCGGTGTTATCAAATCAGTGGAACATCACCCTACGGTATCCGTTCTCATTGTTAGTAAAATTAAATTTGGGGGAGGGGTGTGACAAAGCCTGATGTGTTAAGAGTTGTTGAATTTGTGATTAACAACGCCAAGAAGGGAGAGCATTTTAGTGTTGCTGAAGCCTCTCAATCGAAAGAACTTAATGGTATTTCGATTTATCGAATCGCTGAAATACTGAGGTCTACTTGTTTGGAACCACAAGGGCCATCAAGTTTAGAACGATTAACTACAATTAATACCTCAACATATCAACACGCAGAACAAGGAAGGTGGTCTTTAAATGCACCTGCTTATTTTGGCTATCTTACGTATCAATCTAATTTGAAAGCAGAACAAGCAAATAAACATGCAAGAAATGCATTTTGGGTAGCTATAGCGACAATGGTTATTTCTATTATCGCTATATTTTTTAACTTAATCGCTTACCAAGAATAGATAATGAAGGGGCTGCGTTGTGGTGAAGGCTTGAGTTGGGCGTTACCCTTCGGGCAAGGCTTTTCGCTTGTATCTTTCATCTATGGCCTAAGAGTGGCGCTGTTGCATCGCTCAATCCTCTGGTCTTTTGATAGATCTTAGGCGCAACGATAACTTTGAGGCATCCCCATTGCGGTAAAGCGGTTCAAAACACCACAAGCAATCATCATTTCCATCTTTTGATTGTTAAAACTTCGGCTGTGGAGTTGGTTACCAAATGTTCGTTTATATCGCTGCATTGCCAATTCTCCATGAGCACGTTTTCCATACTCGTGCTTCTTTTGCCAGGCGATTTGACCTTTCGCCGCAATTTCTATCATCGCTCGACTTCGTACTCGATGGTCTCGCTGTTCATCGTAGAGCAAATTTTCCTTGGGTGGAATGACAATATCAGCATCCGGGAAGTGGCTATCTAACGTGTCATATACCGTATTTTCGTCATAGGCCTTATCCGCAAATACTTGTCCTACCGGTACGCTTATTTGGTCACAAATATCTCCGACTACAGCCTCATCCTTCGTGTTCTTGTCTGTCATAACTGCAGCTCTAATGTAGTGGCTGTGATCGGAGCCAATATGCATTTTTCGCCAACTACGCTTACTACTCACTTTGTGTTTTTCTTGATGCCATTCGTCTCTACCAAACCTCTTTAAGCCTGTAGAGTCAATGGTTAGCGCGACGACATCATTATTTTCAATCTGTGTGTTATGTTGCTTTGGGTAGAGTGGCGTTTTGATATTTAGGCCTTGAAGTCTACGAGAAAGTTGGCTGTAGCTAGGGCAAGTTAATGGGAAGTCCAACATGTCAAATAACGAATCAATATAACCTTGAGCTTGACGCAAGGGTAAGCGTAATACCATTCGGATTTCATGACATATCAATATAGCTTCATCAGTATAGTGAGGGCTAGAGCCAGTGCCGTCATAGGTACGGTCTTTATGGTTCCATGTATCTAAGAGCTCTTCGTTTATCCAAATATCGATTCGTCCTCGGTTCATCAATGATTGGTTGTATTCAGGCCAGTTCGTCAGTTTATAGGTTTGCTTTGGAATGTGGTGGCGCTTTGAATTGTTAAACTTGTTTGGCATGGATAAGTAAGCCTCGAGGCGAAAACTGCATTATATCAGTAGAAGCCTCGTGATTATTGTGCTGCTCCGAAATACGAGCGATGCAACAACGCCCCGAACAAGCGTTTTACGCTCATCATCACCTCATGTATCCTGATTCAGTGTTGTGATCCATGCCAAGGTGCACCCAAATCTTTCTTTTGACTTAATCATTGTTGCAATGATTAAGGCTGTTCCCCCGCTTTGTTTTAACAACTGTTCATTAAGGTGTAACTTTATGGACATTACTCACAATCATCTAATAACTGTTCAGTTAGTCTTTATAATTTAAAGTGAACATGTACACTTGTGTATCAATATCTTTAAGTTCACTTTTAGGCCATTTTATGAAAATTGGTTATGCTCGTGTTAGCACCCAAGACCAAACGCTCGATGTTCAACTTGAACAACTTAAACGTCTTGGTTGTGAAAAAATTTACCAAGAGCAAGCGAGCGGTAAATCTTCTGATAGAAAACAGCTTAACCTGTTGCTGGATTTTGCAAGGGAGGGAGATGTTATTCATGTTACCAAAGTCGACCGCATTGCTCGAAATACCATTGATGCTTTGCAAATTGCCGATCAACTAGCGCAAAAGAAAGCGGGTTTGGTGTTTCATGATTTGGGGGATTTAGATATCAATAGCGATGTAGGTCGAGTTATTTATACGACCATATCGGCGTTTGCTGAAATGGAAAGAAAACGAATATTACAGCGTTGTAATGAAGGCAGAGAGCGTGCTCGCTCTGAAGGAAGGCATCTTGGCCGATTTCCTAATAAGACGCTTCATACACGTATTCAAGAGCTTGCAGGCCAAGGAATGAACAAGCATGCGATCAGTAAAGAGTTAGAGTGCAGTAGGACTACGGTCTATAAGGTTCTAGGAAAAAATATCTCTCTTTAGAATCGCGAACAAAGCTGTTCTTTAAATGAGTAAAGAGCTGACTGACGTTGCTTCGCTCTGTCGGCTTCATACTGACTCTACATGCAAGCATATAGCAGCCAGCACGAACCTATCCCTTGATGAAATAAACAAATTTTCAGAATTTTAATTTAATTATTGTTGCAATGATTAAGAGGCAGAGAGAATGAAAAGAGCAAGAATGAGCCAGGTTCAAAAAGAGGTCTTAAGATGTTTGGCCAAGGCGTTCATTAAAGGAGTAAAAGAAGGTAAGTCAACCGTCATCAACCTGGCCGTCAATCAAGTGCTTGGGAGAGATATTCACCCGAACAACTTCCGAGTTTCATGTAAAGCTCTTGAAGAGTGTGGACTGGTTATGCGCAAAAAAGTGGATCTAGATTGGTACATCAATATAACGCCAAAGGGGTTTGATAAGGTACTCACTTGGCTTGATTAAACGATGCTTCTGAAACTCATTTTTGGACGTGCGACATGAGGTCGTATGCAGCGCTGTCCATCGCGTTAAGAATGGACCATCTGTATCACCAGATGAGCCTAGGAGCCTGAATTAAGTAGCGGCTCTGACAATGTAACGAAGACAAGAAACTATCTTGTCGGGAGCTAAATCGCGAGAGAAGGCTCCTCCTGATAACCACATAAATCGGGTGAGTGCTAGGCAGGTAGTATGGTGAACACACGTGAATCCGTTCAAGGTGCGTTATATTACGAAGCAGCGGAAGTGGTTTATACGCTGTAGCCAAAAGGCACTAAGAGTAGGAAAGAGATTGTCCAATGCTCTTTCGTGATCAACACGCTCTTCGCACCATAGCGGGCACCTAACCTACCATCGCGCTGCATACGGAACATGGTAAGCCTGTATCACTCCCTCTGGGAAAGCCTGTGTGGCCGATAGTGATGCAGGTATAGGAGGTTGGAAAAAGCTAAGGCTGCATTGTAACGATGTAGATACAGACTTGTGTCTGGTCACGAAAGTGAGCCCACTTCCAACTGGTCTCTCGTTGCGAGAGAGTTTGAAGAACTTTATTAAGGAAGAAAAGCAAATGATGATTTCGAATGAGATTAGTGCATCTTCTGACAGTGCACAGTGGCAATCCATTAACTGGAAGGCCGTAGAGGCGAACGTCTTAAAGCTTCAAATGCGTATCGCAAAGGCAACTAGAGACGGTAAACACGGCAAAGCTAAAGCATTGCAGTGGATACTGACTCATTCTCGCTCAGCAGAACTTCTTGCTGTTAAGCGGGTTTCTCAAAATAAAGGCAGTAAACGCCTGGAATAGACGGCGTTGTCTGGAACACAGACGCGCGTCGTATGAAAGCAGTAAATCAACTGAGTCGGAAAGCTTATCAAGCTAAACCACTCAAGCGTATCTACATCCCCAAAAAGAACGGTAAGCTCAGGCCTCTGGGTATTCCATGCATGATTGATAGAGCCCAACAAGCTCTCCATCTTCTAGCATTAGAACCTGTGTCCGAAACGCTTGCCGACCCTAATAGTTATGGTTTTAGACCAAATCGCAGCACGGCTGACGCAATCGGCCAGTGTTTCATCTGTTTGAGTCAGAAACGGTCAGCACAATGGGTTCTTGAAGGGGACATCAAAGCCTGTTTCGACAAAATTGGGCATCAATGGCTGATGGATAATGTTGCTGTTGATAAACGTATGTTGAAGCAATGGCTAAAGTCTGGCTTTGTAGACAAAGGGCTGTTTTACGACACCGACGAAGGCACGCCTCAAGGCGGAATTATATCCCCCACCTTGATGTTGATGACGTTATCGGGTCTCGAACAGCGCATTAAATCTACCGCGCTTAAGAAAGGCGCAAGAGCTAACTTTATTGGATATGCCGACGATTTCGTCGTCACCTGCGCTTCAAAGGAAGTGTTGGAGAACGATATCAAACCACTGATTGCTGACTTCTTAGCGGTACGAGGCTTAACGTTATCCGAAGAGAAAACGCACATTACTCACATCAACGACGGTTTTGACTTCCTTGGGTTCAACCATAGGAAGTACAAAGGAAAACTGCTCATCAAACCGAGCAAGGCCAATACGTTGACGTTCCTAAGTAACTTGCGCGGACTCATCAAAAAGCACGTTACCCTACCGGTGAACGACCTTATCAAACTGATTAACCCAAAGCTTAGAGGGTGGTCGAACTATTATCGCCACTGCGTAGCTAAGCAGGTATTCAGTTATGTCGGTCACAAACTATTTCAAGCGTTATGGCATTGGGCTAAAAGGCGACATCCAACAAAATCTAAAACTTGGATCGCCTTGAAATACTTCATCAACCGAAAAGGCCAATGGCAGTTTCACGGTTGGCAGAAGATAAAGGATATGGATTGCCAGTTTAATCTTTTCCAAATAGCTAAAGTGCCGATAGAAAGACATGTGAAGATCCGAAGCGCAGTGACACCTTTCGACCCTCAATACCAAGAATACTTGGGAAAGAGAAAACACAAAAGGCTAGCTCGTAATTCTTGGATTGAACCTGCTCTCACTGCTTTATAAGTTGCTGGGTATCATTTGATGCCTTTGTAGAGGCTTAAGCCTAGTGCAGTGAAAGTTGCACGCTGGGTTCTTAGGGAGACGGCACTTGGTAACAAGTGTCGTCCACCCGACAGAAATCGTTTTGCGGTCAGAGGCAGAATCTACCCTTCGGATAAGTTTTAGTGGCTCTTCTCCGCTTAGATGAGCTTGACAGAAGGGTATAACATTGAATTCACCTCAGGTACTGAAAGCTGTTTAATCTTCAGTTTGAAGTATTCGGTATCTCTTATCCCTCGTGCTCTTCTGCGCAACAATCCTATTGATACATTGCCTGCCTCGATGATAGAGCTGGTTAGTCGGTCATACTTTGCAAAGTTACAGATGCCTTCTTTGTGGTCTTGCAGCATGGATACAAAACCTTGCACGCTCATTATTCTTGTCGCTTTGGCTAACTGACACCAAGCGTCTAAACGGTAAGCCATTTGCTGATAGGTTTCCGCTCGCCAGATACTTTTTAGCTGCTCTTTAAGAACGTAGATTTCACTCAGACGGCGATTAGCTTTGAGTAACATTTTCAGTTTGTCCGTTTGGTTTTCTGACAGCCTTTCTGGATTCTTTAATAGAAGGTAAAGCGAGCCTTTAATCAGCGTTTTATCTTCTCTACAGACCGCTTTTTTGAACTCATACGAACGCTCTCGTCGAATGAGTTGGCTATATTGTTGGACGACATGGAATCGGTCAAAAACGATGTCAGCATTCGGCAGGTTTTCTCTGACGGCTTTTTGGTAAGCCTTCCCCATATCCATTGCAACGGCCTGAATCCCTTGGGCAGTTTGTTCGGTAAGTTGTGTGAGAAAGGCTTCGAGAACGCGGTGTGTACGACCATGTTCGACCCAAATCAATTGGCCGTTATCCATGTTATACACCACAGTCATATAGTCGTGCCCTTTGGCTTTTGCGACTTCATCAACGCCAATCCGTTTTAATCCACGGAGTTTTGACGGCTCAGAGGGTGGCAACGTTCGATGCAGCGCCGCTTTGTCAATATTCTTAATCGTTTCCCAGCGAAGTCCATAGTGTCTCGCAATCACACTGATGGGCATGTGACGGCACAAACCACTAATTTGTTCACAGAATCGTTTGGAATAACGTACACCTTTTTCTACAAAGTCACACTCTTCAATACGTCGCTCACCTTCGGTTGTACGGATTTGCGCAAGCTCAATATGAATTCGACAACATCGGCCACTTATCGGCAAGTCATAAATGGTTCGAGAAACGTAAGTATTGACGGTGCAAGCTTGGTTAGACTTGGGGTCGGTCACTTTAAATCGTCGGTCTCGACGACAGTAAACGTCAACAGTTTGAGTGGATTCATCGACCTTAATCGACTGGATTGCCTGCCCCTGAATATGTAAAAGCTGAGAAAGTAACTGGGTCAAAATAGGACTCATCCATACTGGCTAAAAAAGGGTTATTAGTCAGTATGGTAGAAGTCATAAGTATTGCGTTATGACTCAACAAAGCGGAGAAGAGCCGTTTTAGTACTGCAAAATGCAGTACTTACGTCCTTTGTTAAGATGCTGCTCTCGAACGGAAATGAACATTTTCTACCACCTTTAGTTTGTTGCACAACGCTTATTGTATGTGGAAATTATGACTACGCATACACAAATGAGCGTTTGATTTTTGTATTGAAGACCTTTTTTGGATTAGCCCAATCAATTACGTCCTGAATCTGGAAACAAGGGTATTCAGATTCAAAGCGATATCATCAAGCTCCTTGGCATTGTCATTCGCACTGTTAGAAATATCCTTAACCACTACAGCATCTTGATGTATTTGATGAATATGACCGTTGATTTCTTCTGCAACTTGATGCTTTTGCTCTGCAGCTGTTGCTATCTGTATATTCATTTGACGAATAACGTCAACCGAACTGGAAATTCCATGAAAGCTACTCTGTACTGCCTGAGTGATTTCTACGGTTTGGCTAGAATTATTGAGACTATGACTCATATGTTGAGTGACTTGTTTGGTTTGAACCTGAAGCCTGTTGACTAACTCATCAATCTCCTGAGTAGAATCTGCGGTCCTCTTCGCGAGCGCGCGAACTTCGTCAGCAACTACAGCGAATCCTCGGCCTTGCTCTCCGGCTCTTGCTGCTTCAATAGCGGCATTCAATGCAAGTAGATTAGTTTGGTCGGCAATATCTCTGATTGTGTCGAGAATCATAGTGATTCCATGAGTATCATTTTCTAGGCTCTTTAGTTCGCTTGAAGACTGAGTTAGCGCTTCTGATAGTAGGTGGACACTTTGAACTGCCAGATCAATATGCTGACGACCTTCATCAACCAGTTTTTGACCAACCGTTGCAGAATCCGCTGCGGCAGCACATGAAGTAGATACTTCGTTGGCAGTCGCAACCATTTCATTGAATGCTGTTGATACTTGCTCCAGAGCTTGGCTTTGACGATCCGATGTTTCAGCCATTTTTCCTGCAATTTCGATCGCTTGCTCTGATGAGTTAAGCATTTGTTTACCAGATTCGGTGATTTGAAGAACAATCAGTTTTATTGCATCAAGGAATTGGTTGAAGTAACTAGCCAGTTTTCCAGTTTCATCTTTGGAATCGATAGAGATTGTCTTCGTGAGATCACCTTCACCTGATGCGATTTCTTTAAGACTGTCAGAAACAATTTGTAGCGGTTTAGCAATTGTGTTCGCGAATAGGGCAGCGACAAATATGAACAGGAGAATAAGCCCAGACACAGTATAGACAATGAGCTCCAGAGTCTCATTACGGGAGCTCATCACTTCATCCTGACTAATGATGCCAACGAACTTCCAGCCTAGCACTTTAGATTCATACACATTAGCCATGTAGCTTTGTCCATCCAGTTCAATATTGACCAGGCCAGATTTTGTATTATTAATTGTGCGATAGCTTCCACTAAGTTCATCGATTTGTTTAAAGCTGTTTTCCGGCTTTCCTGCATCGACCAGGATATTGCCTGAATCTTCGATCATCATTAGATAACCGTTTTCACCAAGCTTGATATTTTTGATGATATCCGTGAGAGTTTTTAGTGAAACGTCGATAGCAATAACACCACCTCTTCGACCATTTTTTGAGTCAAATGTCCTTGTGGTACTTAAGATCACAGCATCATCTGGTTCCCAGTAATAGGCCTGTCCACGAACGATATCTGAAGGCGAGGTGCTAGCAGCTTTATAAAATGGACGGCCCCTAGGATCATAGTTTTCAGGGCTTCCCCCTGTAGGCCATTGTATAAATCCACCATCTTCAGTTCCCATGTAGATATAGGCATATTCAGGATGGGTTTTACCCACCTGATCAAATAGTGAGTAAATAGTCCGTTCCACAGACCCATTTTCTTCCGGAGTCATCTCTGCGCTCGGTTTCCCCATGTAGGTAGTTATGCTGTCATCTGCATGGATCAATTGAGGGCTTTTTGCGAGATAGGTGAGGTTTTCTCCAATATCTTTAAAGTAGATTGAAACCGCATTTTCAACCTGGCGTATTTCGTTGTTACTGCTGGATACAAAATTATCCAAGGCGAGGTTCTTTAGAATATTAGCAACTAAAATAGAGACGATAGTAATAGGGATCAGTATGCCGATGACTTGGGCAATCAATAGTTTCTTCTGATCGTTTGACCTACCTATCAACAGAGCTATTTTTTCAGCGGTTTTTCTGGCTACCATCTTCCGATATAGCCTTTGCTAACTATCTCTTCTTATGGGCTAAACTTAACAAATACGGGATTGTTCTATTGTGGTATGTTGTATTCTGAAAATATCTATTGTTGGAGTGAGTATAAAACTACATTTGAATTATCACTTCAAGAAATAGATACTTTTACTTAACTATATGTGACGATAAACTCTATTTGCTGACAAAACAGTAACTGGTTATGTAGATGTAATTTTCCAAGGTTTGGCAAAGCGGCACATTTGAAGGTACTGAACTGCTGAAAGCCTCTTGTCAACAGTTCGAATTTTCTAAGCACTGGCATGACGATCTTACTATTGGTGTTATCGAGAAAGGGGCAGAAGGTCTCTATTATCGTGGCAATAATATCGTTATTCCTGAAAACCAGATCGTGACGATAAATCCTGCTGAAGTTCATACTGGTTTTGCTGGTTGTCACACTGGTTGGAAGTATAGAATGTTTTACTTTGAACTAGCGATGGTACAACGCCATTTTGAGCAGTCGGATCAGGATGTTTTGCCCTTTATCAAATCACCGATACTAAACGACCCCGAACTCTTTAGTCTGCTTCGCCAGTTGCACATTGCTATAGAAGAGCCAGCTTTTGATATTACAAAGGAATCCTGACGGTTTGCTTTGAAATGCTCTTTGGCAGGCATGGTGATCACGCAAAGCTAACATCGAAAGCGATTCGGGACAGACAGAAGAATGCGGTAATGAGGGGATAGTTGTGCTAATACCGCTTTAGAGTGCGGCTTTTTTGATCAAAGCCATTTAACAAGAAACTTTAAACGTGCTTTTGGTATAACTCCGAAACGTTATGCCACTTCGTCTGTATAGCACTTAACAAAGAGCTCTGACGTAATGAAGTCAGAGCTCATTGTTAAGTGAGGTTTAGCTTACAAGCAGCTACCCTTTAACCACTTTTGGACCTTCAAAACAATCAATGTTTCGTTTTTTTTCCTGATACTTTTTGATTGAAACTAAGCAGGTTTGAGCCGTTGGGTCTTGTCCCCACGAAGAGGTCCCACGGTCAGATGTCGACACATTAGCATTACCGTAGTTACATGCGTCTCCTTCAGGGCTATACCAACCACCCTCCTGACTTGCAACAACACTGTAAAGCATCGCACTCACTTCAGCCCCGTTAGGGTTGGTCGAGAAGAGCTAGTTTTTTCTGCCTATATCCAGCGGTTTTATTGCACGTTCAGCACGATTATTGTCTATCGATAAGTGACCGTCATCAATATAGCGGATGAGCTTCGGCCATTGGCCGAGCGTGTATTTTATCGCTTTACCCAGCGGGCTAGAAGCTATCACTTGTTGAGTCGTCATCCACTCGTACATCTCATCCAGTATCGGCTTAGCATGCCGTTGACGCTCAGCTTTTCGTGTCTCGATAGACGCACCTTTTAAGCGGGATTCTATCCCATAGAGTTTCTGGGTTTTAGACAGCGCTCCTAACTTACCTTTACCTTGAAGCTTCTTAGCGGCTTTGTTGCGTAATTCAATGGAACTAAATCCAGAACCTACGATCTGATCTGCTACGTCCACTATCTCTCGTAGCCTCATGCCTAAACCACGTTACAAAACAACCAATCACTTATTAACCGTGGCTCTTTGACCTTTTGGATTGATGAAGAAGCGATAAGCGGGTGGGCGCAAAGCAAACAGAATAAGCGCGGGAGGCCACGTCGGTTCAGTGATT
>NZ_JBFSRZ010000060.1:0-28177 GCF_041466065.1 Vibrio sp. 10N.239.312.C11 | reverse complement strand
GAAATACGCGAAACGGGGTTGTTCTATCTTTAAATTTAATTACGCAACAAAGCCACTTAGAATCTCTCATTGAAACAAGCCATACTGAGTCGAGGCCTTGTTTGTCTGTGCAGCTTAGTAGTTTTCTCCAGTGTGTAGATGAATTTATAACCGCTCATGAGAACTATCGTGTCCGTTACAAGATGGAGCTAGCTTATCAACTTTCGTTTAAGAGCATGCACGTAACAAGGGCATATAAAGATTTGCAAAGAGCCCTCAATACTATTCTAGAAGGTTACTTGTCTCCACATCTAGAAGAGAACGTTTTGCAGCTTGAATTGTATTTAGCCAATGTCCCATCGTTGAAGCAGTTTGGTATTAAATTGATTGCTTTGGATGATATGTATGCTGAACTAAGTAATTTGTTCAATATATCCTTATCCGATTATCCAATCATTATTGAACATATTGAAGATGGAAGTTTGCTTGCTCGTATTTCTGGCAACCCGCTAATTGTTGGTATTCTTACGACCGTAATAGGAGTGAGCTCGACCTACTACATCGAAAACTATCCAGCAAATAAAGAAATTGTTGAGATAAAAGAGAAAGTAGAAACGTTGGATTCAATGTTTGAGCTGAGCAAAAAGTTACAGCAGGAAGGCTATAATGTAGATGATATGCAGGATAGTATTAACCGCTCATTGAAAAAATTAGCGAAGTCTAGCGATTTGTTGTTAAGTGACCAACCTAGTATTGAGGTTAATGACAAGGTTTATCAAATGGATGAACAAAACAGTACGAAACTGCTTGAGCAGAGTAAGCAAAAGCTTCTTGAAAATAAGGGATTAATGCAAGAGGCGTAGCGGTAAATCGATTAAGTTTGGTTTAGAAAGAAACACAAAGAAAACAAATGGTATCGGTGTGTCGATAAGCCCTTAGGGCTTGAAAAGCTCAAGGACAAGCAATACGGGCACAATTCGTGACAAAGTCACTTTTTGTAAAGAGGCTGTGCGCTATATGAATAGTCATCCTGAAGAATGGATGCTAACTGATGAGCTTTCCCGAACTGTGCGACAAGCTTTGGTGTCACGTAGAAAAAAGTAATTAATCGAAAAAAATAAATTTGAAAGGTATAGAAGAATGGATACATTTAAGAATATCGAAGAAGATGACTTCGGTAATATCACATATGAATGTCCTAACTGCAAAGATACTATGTCAGAGTTGCTGTTAGAAAAGAAGCTCTCTAAAAGCAGCACTTGTAAGTTCAAAGCTAATTGTCTCTATTGTAAAGTATCTTCATGTCTGGAGCCTCGCGATCTTAACGACCCTAGTCAGGAAAATACGTTTTTTACTAATCCTGATGAACAAAAGTCCTTGGATGAGCTCGAAGCTGAAATTCAACAAGGCATACAATCTTCTGAGGAAGATCAGACAATAGAACCTTCAAAGCCTGGTAAAAAAAATAAACCTGGTGGTTTATAGACTGGGGGGAGAGACTAATAATACCACTGCGTTGAGCTTAATAAAAAGGAGCCTATAGGCTCCTTTTTCATATCTTGCGTTCATGTGACTTATAGGCGCATAACGGGATTATTTTTTGTAGTTTTTGGCTTGGCAAAGGACCTCAATGAATGAAGCGCAGTCGCCAATGTAATTTGGGTAGGCGTCGGCAAGATCTCCTAGATTCTGTGTGGACACCAATAATGTGCTGATTCCATTGATGCTGCCGACTATTCTTTCCATTTCGTTATATACCGATGTTGCTTGCGCTTGGTTTTCGAATACCTTTTGAACAGCAACCTCCATTGAAAACTCATTTACTACCAGTAATACATGACCTTTAGTCACTTTAGGATCAGCTTCAATATTTTCAGACATCATTTTGAATGAGGTGAGGCGTGTGACCGCGCATAGCTCATCATTGAGTTCTTGTAGTTGCAAAGCGTTACTTAATTTCTGACTAGCTGTTAGTGTTATTGCTCCTTCGGTATCAGCAATGTGTTGGCTCATCAGTGCGAGTAGTTTTTCCCATTTAATTTGCTTGTTGGTTTTATCTTTATCGGGAGCATGGGAGTGAGTTTTGATATTAGTGGACTCAAGGATATCGATTATCTCAACCGTTGTTGCCCATATGTGTTGTAGCCTCGTTCGAAGTTGTGCTTCAATCTTGAATTTTTTCCCGGAGGCATGCTCATACTGATAAATAATATGGAGGCTTCGATAACCACAGTCGTTTTCTTTCGGTGAAGTGATGTAGTCGTCAATGTCTTTTATTCTTACCCGATTTTCACCTTTCAAGGTCTCTGTTAGTTTGTTTTGAATCAGGTTAAGCGATGTCATGTCAGGAAAAATAGTTCGGCACCCACCAATATCATTCATATTAGTAACACAGGTCTGATTAAGTTTTTTACCATCCAAAGATTTGCGTTGTAATTTGTCAATGATAGTTTCTAGACGTTTGAGGCGCTTTACTGGTTTTACAGGGATATTATACTCCCTGCAACAACGACCAATAAGGTAAGCAATTGTATTTAGAGGTTTTTCATGAGCAGTTCGGAAGGTTTGGATAACAGAAGTAGCTTGTTTTAAATCACCTTCTCTCTTACGTAGCTTGCGTCCTGCTTTTTGTACAGATTTATTGCTAAAGTCTAAGTCTTCGACAGTTTCTTTTGCTGATTGTTCGAGGAATTCATGAAAATCTAGAGAAAAGTCATCGTGGAAGTTTTTGGCTGATTGTTTCGCTGAGGGCGTGTCGTCAATCCTGAAACTGACGACACTTTGATTATTTTCACTCACAGGCTACTTGTATGTCCTGACTGTTGAATTTGTTGGTAATGGTTTTGAATTACGTAATCAGGGATAACTTTATTTTGACTACCATCCCAGACCTTACTCCAAGGGCTTCCCTCTCTGTGAGTGAGTTCAACCAATTGCGGTCCTGAAAGGTGTCCAAGCTTAGCGACTACGTCTTTTACAATCGCTTCACTATCGCCGTCTAGCACAATGTCCATATGTTCTTGGATAGCACTTGAGCCATATGATTTGAAGCGAAAGTATACAGAGGGTACTACAGGACCATACTGCCAAGCAAAGACATCATCAGTGATTAATGGTCTATGGAAGTGTGACAATGATAACCCATGGCAGACGTAAGTTAATTTTTGTAGCTGCAAATTAGTGAAGTATCTACCTTGCTCTGCTGCATGTTTGAGCAAGCTAAACGCAACGTCAACTGCGCTGTAGGTATGATATGCTTTCATTGTTTTTTCCTAAATTTCGTCTTAAATATTAATTAATAAGTCGATGCAACATTAGTGAGTGTAATACAGTGTACATTTTAAAGATAGAATATTTGTTCGTTTAGAGATACAGACAATGGACTCAGGTGAATTTCTCATGCAATTTATGTGGAAACAGCTGGGTGTAAACTTGCCACAATGTGTTTAGGTTTCTATGACCAGTTACCTGAGCAACCTGCAACCTCCTCAATGGTAAAGCCTTTCTCGAACAAGCGGCTTGCACCTTCACGGCGTAGGTCATGATAGCGTAGGTTATCAATCCCAACCTTTTGACACACTTCAACAAAGCCTCGACCAACTGAGCGTGGGTTGTAAGGAAATATCAACTCTCCCTTACGCTCTTGCTTCATTACAATATCGAATGCTTCACCAAGTAGAGGAACGACCATATGGTTGCCTTCTTTCTTACGTGGGTCTTTTCGGTCACGTACGATCACTGTTTTAAGTTCTTCGTTTAAGTCTTCCCACCGAATACCACACACTTCACTTACTCTCATACAACTCAGGATGCTGAAGTCTAGAAGCATCGAGTAGGGGATTTTGTTTTCTCTGCGCTGCTCGCGTTCTTCTAGTGCTTCTTTCAACAAGTCTATTTCATCGGTAGTAGGGCGCCTTGTTCGTTTCTCTGATTTACCGATGAGTTTCATTTCATACAGGATAGGTGTTGCTTCTAAGAATGTTTTCACGTTCGCGAAAACGTTGAATAGAACTAACTACCTTAAATCTCTGAATAGCGGGTAAAAAAATAGCCAGCAGAGGCTGGCTATTTTTAGAAAGCTTTAAAATACTAAATTAAAGTACTTTGATACTGTCAGCTTGTGGGCCTTTTTGACCTTGAGATACAGTGAACTCAACTTGTTGGCCTTCAGCAAGAGTTTTGAAACCATCGCCTGTGATTGCAGAGAAGTGTGCAAATACGTCTGGGCCGTTTTCTTGCTCGATGAAGCCGAAGCCTTTAGTTTCGTTGAACCATTTTACTTTACCAGTAACTGTGTTAGACATGATGATATCCTAAAATTAAATTTTTATTTTGAGCCAATTGTGGCACTGATAGCGCGGAAAAGTTTATTGCTATTGCGTACAACACAACGGGGTTACTAGTAATCCAACGAAATGTTTATATACAAAGAACTTTCTTTCTAGCCGAGATGAAGTCTAAATCAAATTAGGGGATAGTCAATCGAATCCATAGTGAAAGGTTGCAGAAACTTGGGGGTAGTCAAACTTTGCATTCCTTAAATATCATGGAGTTACAGTTGTATGGTGATTTGTTGTCGTTTTTGTGAAAAAGGTGGTCGAAATTGATGACGAATTTGGAGTAATTGCACTGTTTTGGCACATTTATTTTCCAAATTATTAAGCCGCTAATTGGTGCCTGGCCCCAATTTTAACGGCTTACATTTATAAATCTCACGGTAAGCATCATGTGTCTATTGGAACGAGCTTTTGACTACTTTTTCAAGCGATACAGGTTGCCATTATCGGTACTGAAAAAGATGTCGCCGCTTGGTGAAGTTTCAATGTCTCTTATCCTCTCGCCTAAATCTTCTAAAATACGTTCCTCTTTAATTGTTTCACCTTGTCCATTGACTGTCACAATATTGATGTGGGTAAGTTTAAGCGCGCCGGCCAGCAGCTTTCCTTTCAACTCTGGGTATTTGTCACCTTGGTAAACAATCAAGCTGCCCGGAGCGATTGAAGGAACGTAGACTTTTTTAGGCGCTTCAATGCCATCCTTAGTTTCAGACTCGCCTACGCTAATTGGCCCCCAGTACTCTTTACCGTGTGAGGTGACTGGCCATCCATAGTTGGCACCTGCTTTAATTAGGTTGATTTCGTCACCACCTCGCGGGCCGTGTTCAATCGACCACAGCTTCTGGGTTGGGAAGTCGTAATACAAGCCTTGTGGATTACGATGGCCATAGCTCCAAATCTCATTGAGTACCTTGCTGTTATCCGAGAACGGGTTATCGCTTGGTGTGCTTCCATCAGCATTCAATCGTAATATTGATCCGGCGTGAGTCATGGTGTCTTGGCCGTTGTCTCGATCACCACGGTCGCCGATTGAAAAATACAGGTGGCTATCATCAAAGGTGATACGGCTGCCAAAGTGACGCCCAGTGTCCGTTCTGGATTTAGATACAAACACGTCTGTCCAATTGGTAACTTCATTATTGCTGTAATTAGCAGAAGCCAGTGTCGTTAAGCCTTCACCATCGACTTCTTTACTGTAAGTGACGTAGAACTTTTCGTTTTCAAAAGGGGAGAGCGCGATATCCAACAGACCACCTTGGCCTTTCGCCCAAACATTGGGCAGCCTGAACAGTGTGCTTTGCTCACCCGTCTTTAAATCAACCTGTTTAATGACGCCAGCTTTTTCTGTTACTAGCATGGAGTTATCGTTGATATAAGCCAACCCCCAAGGGATCACGAGTCCGTCGGTGATCTTCTCTACTTGCCATGCAAAAGCAGAGGATATTGGACTCGATGCGATGAGTGCCAAAGCATAGGAAATAATACGATGATGATTGTTCATGGGAGTCCTTTGTTTTCATGACGTGGTATTAGTTTAGCTTGTGGTCGACAGGTGCAAAGGTTGGGTTACTGAAAAGTGACTATTCATTTATTTAGTTCAACCAGTGTTGTATGAGTAAGCAAGCTCACGTATGTTTAGCCTGCCATTCTCTATTCGATTCCTTCGGAGCATAATGAATACTACCCTTGCAACATCTTCGCTGTTTTCTCTGTCTGTATGTTGTCAGGTTGATACCCAAGCTATCTATTCTCAAACCACCCGATCTCAAAACAGCTGTTATATTGGATACTTTACATCATGAGTCGTCGATTTGACTTTAAATCGATCCTACTTGCGTGTTTGGTCATCAGCATCGGCCAACTCAGTATGGGGCTGGTATTTCCATCATTACCTTGGATCGCGAAAGACTTTGATGTTTCGCTAGAGCAAGCTCAGCTTCTGGTGAGTGTCTATTTGTTAGGTTTTGGACCTTCTCAGTTTATCTATGGTCCAATTTCCGATGCTCTAGGGCGTAAGAAGGTGCTGTTAAGTGGTTTGTTGATTGCGATGCTTGGGCTATTAATGATCATCTTCTTTAGCCATTCATTTACTAGCATGGTGATGGGACGTTTTCTGCAAGGCTTAGGAACGGGTTGTTGCGCTGTACTTGCTCGTGCTTCCACGCGGGATAGATTCAGTGGGGCAGATTTACCTTTAGCTATGTCCTACATTGCGATGGTCGCGTCTATTACACCTTTGATTGCGCCCGTAATCGGCGGCTTTATTAACTTCCATTTTGGCTGGAGCATGGTGTTCATCTCGCTACTTGGCTATGTCTCATTAGCTTGGATGGTTTTGGCGTTCAAGTTTAAGGAAACCGTCACTCAGATCTCCGCTATTCCTTCGCCAAATAAAATGGTTTCTCAATACAAAGAGTTGCTAACTTCTCGCTATTTTATGAGTTTTGCGAGTATTGGCTGGCTTAACTTTAGTTTGATGATCACTACCGTATCAGTGATGCCATTTATTATGCAAAACCAGATTGGCATGACGTCTGATGAATACGCGATGTGGGCGGTGATTCCTGCTTTAGGCATGCTTGGTGGAACAAGTTTATGTAACCGTATTCGCCCCATGTTGGGCAACAAGAAAACTCTGTTATGTACCCCTGTATTGCATATCTTCGCGGCGTTGTGGCTTTTCTTTTGCCCACTTGAGCCTTTGTATCTCATGCTTGGCCAGTTCTTGATGATTCTTGGCAATGGTATTGCATTGCCTTGTGCTCAGGCGTTGGTGATGTTGCCTTATAAGAAGAACGCTGGCGCGGCTGCTGCGATGTCTGGCGGCGGGCAGATGGTGGTGTCTTCAATGGTGAGTATGGGGCTAGTTCAACTAGGGCTAGGAGAAGCGTGGCATTTATCGCTTGTCATCATGTTTTTCACTCTTATTACCCTGATTAATATTTTACGTGGTTTCAGTAGTCAAGAAGCGAGAGAGTCGCAGCTGAGCTAATTAGTTAATAGATTAGTTATTTAATTATTTAGCTAGCGAGTGAAAAACGAAAAGGCCATTGAAGTTTATGATTTCAATGGCCTTCTTTATGCTTAGAGCTTAGAGCTTAGAGCTTAGAGCTTAGAGCTTAGACTGAAATGCCCGAACTATTCACAGACGACTGCAACCTTCTCACTTGCTGCTGTCTTAGCTGGAACTGGATGATCGATCAGTCGAATCGGAGACTCATACAAAGCTGATAGCGCTTGTTCATCAAGTAACTTATCCGCACTGCCTTCAAAAGCAATCTGACCTTTTTTCAGTGCAACGATGTGTGTCGCGTAACGCAGTGCTAGATTCAAATCGTGCAAAATGACGATCACCCCAACATTTTCCGTTTTGTTGAGTTCAGACAGTAAACCCATAAGCTGAAACTGATGATGCACATCCAGTGCCGAAGTTGGTTCATCAAGGATTAGTACTGGTGATTGTTGAGCCAACAACATCGATACCCACGCGCGTTGACGCTCTCCTCCAGATAAATCATCCGCCAAGGCTTGCGAGAATTCAGTGACACCGGTTCTTTCCATCGCTTGTTGGATAATCGACTTATCTTCTGAATTCCAACGGCCTAGCGCGCCTCTCCATGGGAAGCGACCTAAACGAACCAACTCTTCTACGGTTAAGCCTGCAGAAGCGGGGAGCTTTTGCGGTAGATAAGCAATTTTTTTCGCTAAATCTTTGCTTTTGAATGAAGAGAGGGAAGCGCCGTCTAGTTCCACGCTGCCGTGATCCGGCGACATCTGCCCTGAGAGTAAATTAACGAGTGTAGATTTACCCGAACCATTATGGCCAAGAACGACTGTCAGTTCATTGGTCGGAATCGTGAGGTCTTCGATTGAGAGAATGGTTCGTTCATCACGAACAATTTTTATGTTTGAAAGCTGAAACATGTCAGTCCTGTAACTAGATCAGTAGCGAAGCTCAATGGGAGAAGGCTCGTCGTATTGAACTTTAATAAATGGCGTGACTAAGCGATTTTTTTGTTGTCTGGATGCCTAGGGCAATTATCACAGTACTTTCTTGAATCGCACTTATAAACCAGGCAGCAGCTGATTCTGATCAGTTTTAACATCCCCGAACTAGAGTCCACTTTAAGGCTGTCTAAATGATTTTCAGACAACTGGCATGCTTCTAACCAAAGCTTAGCTTGCGCAATAATGTAATCGTTGGTCAGGCTTGGTTCGTGTTGCTGAAGTTTTATCAAACTGCCTAACAATAGATCGGCCAATAAATGATTGGTAAATCCTGGGCGAATACGTGTCCATTCACTGATCTGGCTTCGATAAAACTCAGTCAGTGCAAGAATGGCTTCACCAGCATCGGGAATCAGCTCTTCTGGTGAACCATGTTGATGATCACCATTAAAGAAGCGGTAGCCAGTAATGAACTCTTTGTATCTAAATTGACCGATATTCTTGATGTCGGGCAATGAATGAAGCCCGTAGATAGAAATGAAAGTCACATAGATAGGCTGCCAACACACGAGATCCCAGGTTCGTGTTAACCAATACGCTTTGCCAGCTTCTGGGTGGCTTTGCGAAAGACCATCGTAAACTCGTTTGAGCTCTTTATGGCTATTCTCATTTGTTACCGCAATGCTCTTGTTATTAAGTGCACCAAAGCTTCCGCTTAAATAAGGGGTCACTTGTTTTGAGTAAGCGAAGATTTTTTGATGTAGAGACGGGGCTTTCCGACGAGTGATAATATTGTGCAGTTGGGGAAGCATCTTAAATCAATAAATGAGAATCAGTTGCGTTATCATAACGAACATAGTCGAGGATAACCATACAAAATGGAGCATCTACTCGGTGCTTTTTACGTTTTTGAGATTTATAAAATTTGGGTGGGCTGTCCTTTTTTCAGTGATAAAAGCCACTTTAAGTGATAAAAGTATTGTTGAACCCAACACGCCCTAGTCAAAAATAGAGAAGATGAAAGCTTGAATATGAACACACCTGCATTTGACCGTATCAGCCGCGTTCTGGCTTATATCCATGCGAATCTTAGCTCTGCGTTATCGCTAGAAGATTTGGCGACGCAAAGCTGTTGGTCTCGTTGGCAGCTGCAAAGAGTGTTTCAAGCCGAAACAGGGCTTACCGTGGCGAACTATGTGAGAGAGCTAAAGTTAAGTCAGGCTGCCGAAGAGCTGCTTGATGGAAAAGATCGTGTTATCGATATTGCGCTTGGTCTCGGATTCAATTCAGAAATAAGCTTTAGCCGTTCGTTTAAGCAAATGTTTGGGGTAAGCCCAAGTCAGTATAGAAAAGCAGGCAAAAGAGTAGGGTTAAAAAAGCCGATACAAGTATCTGAAACGGTGAGTAATTCAGAAAATAGGGCGTTAAGCTTTGTGGAAGTGCGCATTGATGAAAGAGAGCCTTTCTTAGTGAAAGGAATGACATCAGAAATCAGTGGCTTGTTTTCACTCACGCAAGACTTCGCGCAGAAAGTCCCTCAGCTATGGTCACGTTTAGAAGGTGAGGTTGAAATCCCTGACGCCAACATGCTCCAGTTTATTGGCGTTGTTGACCTGACTCAGTCTTGTTTTGACGGAACCAATATTTACTATTGGGCGGGCGTTGAGCTTCATGACGAGATCTCTATCCCGCAACTGCCTAGTATTATCTCTGATAAGTTAGAGGTGCTGACGATTCCGAAGCAAACCTATGCTGTAGTGAAGCACCGTGGTCCTATAGAGCATCTACCCCATACTCTAAGTTGGTTTGTGCTTAATTGGCTTCCAAATTCAGGTTATCGTGGCGTTGATGGTTATGAACTTGAGATGTACCCATTTGGCTATCAAGCGCATGCTTCTGATGCGGAAATGGAGTACTGGGTTCCAATTATCAAATCGTAGTCATATTTCAGCCCTCCGACTTTCTCCCTCCCCCTTCTCAAAAGCCTTTTGACCACAAGGTCAAACGCTACTAGGTCAAATGTTACTAGATCAATTGTGTGTTTAATCAGCAATTGACCTAGTTTTACTCAAAATAGGCCAAGTTCTTTTTGAACTTGCACCAAATTGTTAATTATCCTACCTCTAGATACATACAATGCAAATGAGATTTATTACTATTTACAATTAAGCATTGGTACCGAGGGAATCATGACCACTCACACTCGTTTTAAGTATTCATCATTGGCAGTTGCGTTGCTGACTGCGTTTTCAGCGCAAGCATTCGCGGAAGATACCGCTACTTCGGCAGATTCGAATGTAGAAACTATCACTGTTATGGGTAAAGCCTACCGTAATACAGCAACGAAAACCGTTTTAGCGCCAGAAGAAACGCCGCAAACACTTAATGTTATCGAAATCGAACAGATGGAACAACGTGGTGTTAAGTCTGTAATGCAAGCTCTTCGTTATGCACCAGGTGTATCAACCGAGAATAAAGGTGGTGCAGTGGTTCTTAGTGATTGGGTTAAAATTCGCGGTTTTGACTCTACGAATAACTATTATGACGGAATGATGTTGCCAATCCTTCCTGGATGGAACGTACAACCTCAGATTGATCCTATTGCGATGGAGCGTTTGGAAATATTTAAAGGTCCAACATCGGTTCTTTACGGATCAATGCCACCAGGAGGCATGGTTAATATCATCGCAAAAGCGCCTAAGTTTGAAGAGTCTACAAAAATTGGCTTAGCAACGGGTTTAGATAACTTAGTTGAAGCTTCAATTGATACAACGGGTGCTTTGAGTGACAACGTTGCTTATCGCTTGGTTGCTCTGGGTCGTAAGAAAGATACGCAAGTAGACGGCGTTGAGGAAGAGCGCTATGTGATTGCGCCATCAATCGATTGGTATGTGTCTGATAAAACCTTTATTAACTTCAATCTTTATTATCAGAATGACCCTGCACTAGGTCAGAACGTGACACTCCCATTAGCGGCGATTGAATCAGGAAAAGTATCACCTTCGACATTTGCCGGGGATGTTAATTACAACACCATCAAACGTGATTTCTTTATTACTGGTTATAAGTTTAACCATGATTTCAACTCAAATTGGGCATTTCTTCAGAATTTCCGTTATATGAAAACTGACTTTTATCAAGAAAGTACTAGCAGTGGCAATTTTGATGCTTCAACTGGCTCATTAGCTCGTTCGGCATATAGCACCGATGAAAGTTCTACGGGTATTAGTGTTGATAACCAACTATCGGGCTTAGTGTCGACTGGCTCATTGGATCACTATTTACTTTTTGGTGTGGATTATCGAAACACAGAGGGTGATGTAGCCTACGACGCTTTCGCAGGTGTTGATAGCATCAACCTTTACAATCCAAATAACAATAAGCTGAATCCGAATGATTTTACAAAAACGTATTATCAAAATAACGACATTGAAGTGAGTCAGCTTGGATTCTATTTCCAAGATCAGATGTTGATTGATAATTGGGTGTTCATTGCTGGTGGTCGTTTTGACAAAGTCGAAACAACGACAAAAGTATCAGTATTGGGTGGTGCACCAAGCAAAACGGATACTGATGATACTAATTTCTCATACCGCTTAGGTGCTTTGTACAAATTTGATAACGGTTTATCTCCATTTGCTAACTTTGCTACCAGTTTTGAACCGAGTGTAAAGTTAGATACTAACGGTAATAACCTAGATCCTGAAACAGGTGAACAAGTCGAGTTGGGCCTTAAGTATGACTCATATGAGAATATGATTTCAGGCTCGATGGCGTTGTTCCAAGTGAACAAAAAAAATGTGGGCGTTCGTCCTGATGGAGCTTCACCATGGACTTCAGTTGGTGAGATTCGCTCACAAGGTATTGAGTTAGAAGGACGAGCACAAGTCACTGATAACTTGGATGTGTTAGCGAACTACACATACACCGATATGGAAATTACGGAAGATAGAAATGCATCAAATATCGGACAAACACCAGTATTTGTACCAGATCATACTGCAAATGTTTGGGCTAACTATTTTGTACGTAGTGGTGCAATGAGTGGTCTGAGAGTTGGCGGTGGCGTGCGTTATGTGGGAGAAACTGTTCTAAACGATACGTCAGACAAAAATAAAGGCCAAGTACCATCATATACTTTAGTTGATTTGTCTCTAGGTTATGACTTAGGAGAGGTTAACAGCTCGCTTAAGAACGCAACAGCTAATGTCGTTGCAAATAACATATTCAATGAAGAGTATTACACTTGTTGGAATGAGAGCTATTGCTGGTACGGTCAAGAGCAAACTGTAGAATTTAATGTTAATTACGAATTCTAACTAAGTTAGGGTTATCAATTTAAAGCAGCCATTACTGGGCTGCTTTTGTCGTTTGAATAAATATAGAATTTAGATTGAGTAGGCAACAATATGAATTTACAACGAATAGCTTCCCATGTTTCTAAAATAAAGAGCTTGCATATAAAGCTGGCGGTATCCGTATTAGCGAGCGCTTTATCGTTTAATGCGATGGCCGATTACCAAGTTGAAGACAGCGAGGGCGTTAAAACCCTTGAAGCTCAGCCCGTTAGAGTGGCTGCGTTAAACTGGGATATTGCTGAACAAGTGATTGAACTCGGTGTTACGCCAGTCGCGGTCCCTGATATTGCAGGTTATACCGATTGGGTTGTTCAACCTGCGATCCCTGAAGGCGTGGCGGACATTGGCACTCGAACTGAGCCCAACTTTTCTGCTTTGAAGAAGCTAAACCCTGATGTGATTCTCATCGCTTCACCGCAGAAAGATCTTCAGGATCGACTCTCTGAAATTGCGCCCGTGCTTTACTACCAAACGTACAGTGAACAGCACAGCAATGCTGCGGCTGCTATCGAGAACTTCAAGAAGATCGGACAGTTGCTTGGTAAAGAAGAACAAGCGAACCAAAAGCTGGCCGCAATGGATGAGCGTATCGCTGTCCTTAAGGCTGAACTGGATAAAGCGTATCCGGGCGACAAACCGAAAGTGACCTCTTTCCGTTTTGCGAGCACCACATCGGTGTTCATTTACGGCGATAACTCTATTCCACAATATGCGCTTGAACAGTTAGGTTTTGAAAATGCGATGGATCTTCCTGCGAGTCAGTGGGGCATCAGTCAAAAACGAATGACAGAGCTTAAGAACGTAAAGAAGGGCATTGCACTTTACTTTGAACCTTTCCCATATCAAGACAAACTAGACCGTTCTCCGGTTTGGAAGAGCATGCCTTTTGTTCGTAATGGTCAATTTAGCCCAGTAGCGGCAAGTTGGAGTTACGGCGGTGCCATGTCGATTTTGTATAACGCAGAAGCTATGGCGCAATCGCTGTTGACGTTAGCGGAGCAGTAATGAAATCCAGTGGTTTGGTGATGGGGGCAGCGCTGTTTTTCGCTTCCCTTGTTCATTTATGGTTAGGGCAATCTGAATTTGGCCCTATCGGTGAGCTGCTCCAGCAAGTTTCACTGATCAGTGACAGCGCGAGATTCAACTCAATGGTTGATGATTCATTCGAGTTGATGGCGTTAATCTATGTCAACTTGCCTCGCTTGGTCATGGCGATCTTGGTTGGGGGAACACTCGGCACCATCGGTAGCCTGTTTCAACAACTGACGCAGAACCGAATGATGTCGCCGCTTACTTTAGGTACGTCGTCAGGGGCGTGGCTTGGTTTGGTTATTCTGAATGTGGTTGCGCCGATGTTGGTCGCTCAGTATTCAGTTTGGTTCGCTCTGATCGGTGCACTGCTGGCGATGGGGCTGATTGTTTCGATTGTCGGAATCAAAAACATGAGCGGCTTGCCAATTGTTTTGGCGGGCATGGCGGTCAACTTGTTACTAGGGGCATTTGCGACAGCAATTATCCTGCTTAACGACCAGTACGCACAGAACTTGTTTGTATGGGGAGCGGGTGATCTAGGACAGAACGGTTGGGAACAAGTACTTTGGTTAATGCCTAAGCTACTGCCGATCATCGCCATCTTCTTATTGGCGCCAAGAGTCCTGACTTTACTTTCGATTGGCACTGAAGGGGCAGCAGCACGCGGGCTCAATATTGGCGCAACATTCTTTGTATTGATGGCGGTTGGCGTTTGGTTGGTGTCGGTGTCGATTACCTCAGTGGGCGTGATCAGCTTTATTGGTTTGATAGCTCCGAACATTGCGAGGCATTTAGGCTTCTTAAAGGCCAAATCTGAACTCGTCGCAAGCTGTGTATTAGGTGCGTTACTGCTTTGCGTCACTGACAGTTTAGCGATCTTCTTGGCACAATGGTCTTTGGATATGATTCCAACAGGGACGGCAACCGCGGTCATTGGCGCTCCAGCGTTGATCATTATTGCGAGAAAGCAATTATCGGCTCAAGATCAGCTGTTTTTCTCGATGCCTAAAGGACCAAAGCTTATTTCACCTCTGGCTTACTTCTTGTTGGGCACAATGCTTTTCGGGTTGTTGGCGTTGAGTACGCTCTCACAGCCTTCTTCTGATATGGGCTATTTTGTTATCCCAGACGCATTTGAATGGTCGATTCGTTGGCCGAGAATGTTAACGGCGATATTCGCTGGTGGCGGTTTGGCGGTTGCTGGTGTGATTTTACAAAGGTTAGTCTACAATCCGCTTGCCAGCCCGGACATTCTTGGTGTGTCGGCAGGCGCTGTTCTCGCGTTGATTTTCAGTAGCCTGTTTATGGGTTATTCGATTCACTCCTTGAGCCCTTGGATTGCTTTCTTAGGCAGCGCGATTGCATTGTGTTTATTACTATTTCTTGGCAAGAAGCATCAGTTTGCACCTTCGATCTTGATTCTCACAGGTATTTCATTAACCGCAGTTTTGGAAGCTTTGGTGCAATTCTCTTTAACGCGAGTGGGTGAGGGGAAATACACTTTATTAGCTTGGTTGGCAGGCTCTACCTATCGTGTTGAACCTGAGTCGGCAATGATTATGACCATGGTGATAACGGCTTCTATCGGGGCTGCTTTGCTATTGAGCCGTTGGGTGACCTTAATTGCGACTGGCCGACAGTTCGCGAGTGCCAGAGGGCTGAATATCAATATCGCCTACGTGGCGCTGTTGTGTATTGTTGCGATCTTATGTTCGGTCGTGACAACCACCATGGGGCCAGTCGCATTTGTCGGCTTGTTAGCTCCGCATATCGCTGCAATGATGGGGGCTCGTTTGGTGCGAGAGCAGATCATCTTGTCGTTTTTGATTGGTGCAGCATTGATGCTATTTGCAGACTGGTTAGGGCAAGTGGTGGTGTTCCCAGCGCAGCTTGCAGCAGGTACGTTAGTTTCAATTATTGGTGGCAGCTACTTCATCATCTTGTTACTGAAATCTCGAAGAACATAGGTTCTGTCAAAACAGAGAGCCCTTGATTATCAAAGCTATTGGTATTCAAAGCTATTGGCAATAAAAGCTACGAATGAAAAGCAGTGAATGGAGCGAACCATCACTGCTTTTTTATTGATGTCGTTTGTGTAAGGGGGAGGTGTTAAGCAACACAGGTCTCGCTTCTTAATGTGCAAGTTTGGCATATGTTAATAAAATGTATAATCTAAAGGTCTGACCACTTATAAGGTAGCCACCATGCCAAACCTCGATCGTATCACTTGTTCCATTGATGAAAACCAAATTGCCACCGTTGTGCTGAATAGACCCGATAAGCTCAACGCTATTGATATGGCGATGTTTGAAGGCGTCAATAATATGATCAGAGAACTCAAAAAGAATAACGAGATTCGCGCTGTGATAGTGAAAGGTAATGGTACGGATTTTTGTTCAGGGCTCGATGTTAAATCGTTATTGAACAGTAAAGTTGGAGCGATGAAGCTTTTGTTCAAATGGTTGCCGACGTTGCCAAATGCGGCTCAGTATTTTTCTATTGGTTGGCGAGAGATCCCTTGCCCTGTCATTTTTGCGATTCACGGGCGTTGTTGGGGAGGCGGCCTTCAATTAGCCAGTGGTGGTGATTTTAGGATGGCCAGTCCAGACGCGACTTTCTCGATATTGGAAGCGAAGTGGGGATTGATTCCTGACATGGGAGGCGCTATCGCATTTAGAGAGCTGATGCGTAAAGATCACACCCTAGAAATGGCGATGACGGCCAAAGTGATCGACTGTGAAACCGCGAAAGAATATGGATTGGTGACCAAGATTGCTGAAGACCCTTACGCTGAAGCCTATGCGTTGGCACTTGAGTGCGCGAATCGGTCGCCAGATGTTGTCGCTGCTAATAAGAAACTCTACAACAAGACTTGGTGGTCCAGTCCTGGGTTCGCCTTATTTTACGAGACTTGGTATCAAATAAAGGTAGGGTTAGGTAAGAACAGAGCAATTGCTGCTCAACGTGAAATTCATCGAGACAAGCCGCGTCCATACGTCGCTAGAAGGTTCAAATAGCGCTTGTAAAGTAATAACGGGTATTCCCATTGTTTATAGGGCTTTGCGGTAACCTTAGATCAATTTAATGTCTAAGGCTAAATGAGCAATCTGATGAACAAAACTTTTACTTACTCGCTAGCTGCCACCGCAATTTTTACAAGTTTAAATGCTTTCGCAAGTGGTCTATTTTTACAAGAAGCTGTCGTCGCCAATGCCGGTACAACTGGCGCAGGTGACGGTGTTTACACTCGCTCTGCCGCGGCGATGTGGACTAACCCAGCAACCATGTCTCACATGGGCGAAAGCAAAACGACTATCAATACCATGGCGTTTGACCTTGAGATGAAATATCAAGACAACCAAGACTCTAGCGGTGATGGTAAAGGCCATTCAGTGTTGCCTTCATTTGGTGCTTTCCACGCGCATCAAGTAACAGACCAACTGCACCTTGGTATCGCACTTGGCGCTGTTGGTGGCTCAAGCCTTGATTACGGTAGCGATTGGGCAGGTGCTGCCCTTCTAGAAGAAATTACTCTGACCGCAATGCAAGTGAATCCATCACTGAGTTATAAGCTGAATGACCAATGGTCTGTTGGCGCAGGTATTCAATTGAGTTGGGCTGCATTACAACAGTCATCTTCTCTTTTTATAGCCAAGCAAGATACTGACTGGGCTTATGGTTATAACCTTGGTGTTATGTACACTCCAACAGAGAAGTTAAAACTGGGTGCGAGTTACCGCTCGAAACTAGAGCACGAATTTAACAATGATGTGAATGTCTTTACTGGCGGTAAACGTTCATTGAATACTGGTATTGATGTACCTGAACTCGTTGATGTCAGTGCAAGCTATGCATTGAATTCTCAATTAGATTTATTGGCAAGCATCCAGTTTCATCGTTGGAGCCAATGGGATAGTACGGTTTTAGATCTAGGTACAAACCAAAACGGCAATCTGCCGATTAGCCAGACTTTAGAGCGTGACTGGGATGATGTTTGGAAATTTGCTGTTGGTGCTGACTACCAGCTGAACTCTGACTGGCGTTTAAAGGCGGGCTTCTCTTACGAAACCTCTCCACAAGACGATCCTTCAATGCAGTGGGTTGATCTCCCTGTAGGCGAACAGTATCGCTACTCGGTAGGTGCTTCAACGTATTGGGATGATATCTTGATCGATGTGTTCTACGAATACGCGGACTTAGGTTCGGTTGAGATGAATCGTGATGGACCTAAAGGGCGCGACTTGCTCAATGGTTCTTTCGATGGCCGTATCCACTTTGTTGGCCTTAGTGCGACCTTCTAATGACATTACGTACTCTATTATTTGTTGCTGCGGCAACGCTCGGGTCGATGGGGGCTTTTGCTGAAGAGAAGCACCCTGACGACCCGACTAAAATCGTGACCAAAGCGGGCGTTGCTTATAACGAAGATTTGCAGTTCTCAGGCTCTATCGGTTTAGATGAAGCGCGAATGATCAACGCTCGTGTCAATGCGGACGGCGAAGAGTGGCGATTAGGCGGTTCATGGCTGTTGCCGATGGGTATCGTCAACTTCAACTTTAGCCGTTCAGAATACGACGACGATGCTTATAAGAACAACTACAGTATTGGCACATTTATACCACTGAGCTATTTCGATATTGAGCCGTTCGGTTGGCAAATCTTCCCAATGGCTGGTTACAGCTACAACGATGGTGAAGTAGCCGTATTCGATGATGAGAATGTGGGTTCTGATTATGTATTGATGCCGAGCTCGACACATGGTGGTTATATCGGAGCGTTTGGCTTAAAAACGATAACCGATGAATGGTCTATCATGGGCTTTGGTGGTGGTTCAATGGGTTCTGACGATTACTCTGGGTATTGGGCAGGTGTCGGTGCTAGCTACAAGTTGAGTGATGCTCAATCATTCAACGTCTTCACTATTTTTGCTGAGGACGATTTTGGTGAAAATAACAGTGTTGGTGCGTCTTACACCTATGAGTTTAAATAGCTGTTAGCAATTCGCAGGTGGACGTCTCTCGTAAGAACCATTCACTTAGTCCAGATTAAATTGAACAAAGTCGCTTGTTAAAACTGAGCGACTTTCTTTTATTCTATTTCCCAATCTTTTTTATCTCTTTCTGCTGCTTTCTATCTCTTTCTAATGTGAGAGTACTGCTCTCTTAATCTAGATTAAGTTTTCCTCGTCTTATTCTCTGTACTATCCGCATAAATCAACGCCCATTCAGTAATGGACAAAAGATAGTTACTTTGTGAAAAAGAAGTGGTTCTCTTTTGTCTTTTAAAATGGGCAAACATAATAAAGATTTAATGAGGATAAGACTTGAGCACTTTGTTTACAGAAACCCGCATCGGCAGCATGACATTGAAGAACCGCTTCATGAGAAGTGCAACGTGGGAAAATATGGCTACCGAAGATGGGCATATGACAGATAAACTGTACGCTATCTATGAAGAGTTGGCTCAAGGTGAAGTCGGCCTGATCGTAACGGGTTACGCGAACATCGTTGAAGAAGAAAAGCCAAATGCGGGCATGATGGGGATGTATAACGACTCGTTTATCGAGGAATACAAAAAGCTCACTCAATTGGTGCACGACAACGACTCTAAAATCGTCATGCAATTGGCATACGGTGGCACAAAGACCACGCATGATCTTGGCGAACGAGTGATCTTTGCCCCGAGTGAAGTTCCTGAAAAAGGGACTCAGACACTGGGTAAAGCGATGACCAAAGACGAAATTTATTACATTGTTGATGCCTTTGCTCAAGCGTCTTTGAGAGCTCAAAAGTCAGGCTTTGATGGTGTTGAGATTCATGCTGCTCACACTTACCTGATTAACCAATTTTTAAGCCCTTATTACAACCAACGTGAAGATGAATACGGCGGTAGCCTAGAGAATCGCATGAGATTTCTGTTAGAGATCTATACTGCGACACGTAAGCTGGTGGGCGACGACTTCCCAATTTTAGTTAAGCTCACGGCCTCTGAATTTTTTGACGGTGGTGTTACCTTCGATGAAACACGTCTCGTGTGCAAAAAGTTAGAAGAAGTGGGTGTTGATGGCATCGTGGTGTCAGGCAACATCCATGGCAAAGCCGACACCATGATTGGCGAATCTCACGATGGATTCATCATTCAAGCTGAAGGTTATTTTCACGAATATGGTCATGCTATCAGCCAAGACGTTAATATTCCGGTGATCACGGTTGGCGGCCTAACGGATTTCGATGCCATTGAAGCCATCGCAAATAACACGGGCATTGAGTACTTCGCGCTTTCAAGACCGCTGCTTTCTGAACCCCATTTAGTTAAGCGTTGGAAAGAAGGGGACAGAAGCCCTGTTGAGTGCGAAAGATGTTCAAAATGCCGAACTAAACGTGGCAACTTCTGTGTCGTCAATAAAGACAGAAAAGCACAGCTTGCTCGAATGTAGTCGCTGAACCCAGCTCCAAGCGTGAGCCGAAATTTATAGCCGAGTCTAAGTTTGAGCCTGTGTAATCGCGCAGGCTCTTGTTCATGCCGTATTCTACGAAACGATATTTGAAACCTTATTAATCACATCTTCCTGTCAAATTGGCGCGATTAAACAGATACACTACGTCTGTAAATTATCCCACCAAGTTATCGATAAAAACTGAGCAAACTTTGAAACTACTTCCTCTTCTTAAGCAACCTCGAATCCACTGACGTCTCTTTAGTTTTAGCGACATTGCTATGATTTAAGCGTGATACTCACTATTCATCCCAGTGAACCCTGTGTTTATAGGGCGTTAGTTTGTGCACCTTGGATTTGCATCGTCGAACATTTTGATAGTTAACGAATCAAACTAAATAGATCATTCAGAGGTAATAATGCAAAAGAAGCATTGGTCCAAATTCGAGTTGTTGCATGAAGTCGTAACCAACCCCAATATTCATGTAAAAGGTCAACACAGTTATTACAGCGATTGCTGGGATAACGGTTTTGAACAATCGGTAGTGCGTTATTTACACGGCGACGAAGTCAGCCGACAGTGGGAGCCTCGATGGGAAATCGACGAACTCTATATCGGTGATTATGTCTGTATTGGTGCAGAGGTCGTGATTTTGATGGGTGGCAAGCATACCCACAGAGTTGATTGGTTTTCGCTGTATCCATTTATGGATGTCATCGACGATGCCTACATTGGCAAAGGTGACACTCACATTGAAGATGGGGTGTGGTTAGGCATGAGAGCGATGGTGATGCCCGGTGTGACGATTGGCGAAGGCGCTGTGGTTGCAGCGAATAGTGTGGTGACTAAAGACGTCGCTCCATACAGCATTGTCGGTGGTTCTCCAGCTAAAGTCGTCAAATACCGCTTTGGTGAGTCCGTTATTGACGAACTCATGTCATTCAAAATATACGAGTGGCCCTCAGATAAATTTGAAGCGCTGAAACCGTATTTATGTAACTCAGACTTTTCAAAGTTAAAGCAGGCGATAACGGATTACGACAATTGTTTGTAAGGAGCGCTTGTAACGAGCGTTTTTAAGGTACAGGTATAGCCACAGATTTGTATAGAAAGATCTGTGTCATATTTATATTGAAAAACACGTTAAATCAGTCCGTTACCTTGCAATACTCAATATGGTGTACCAATCTTATTTCATAAGCATGGATAAGGATTGTGTATGCCGGCAAGTTCAATGAAAAACAAAGGGGTGGTGGGGAAAGTCCTACTGCCTTCTTTACTCATAAATCTTCTCTCTCTCGCCGTTCCGTTAACGGTTTTACAAATTTACGATCGTATTTTACCTAACCAAAGTTACGGTACTGCCACTTTGTTGTTGGCGGGGGCAGCGTTGGCTGTTGCCATGGAAGCATTGATCCGGTTTGTGCGTACTTGGCTTTTGTCAGCCGCGGCCAGCAATACCGAGAAAGCGACCTATCAAACCTTGGTTGAAAGAGTAACAACGGCTTCATCAGGCCATCTCCGCCAAATTGGTGTTGGCGGCGTGGAAGAGGGGCTTGGTTCTGTATCCAAAGTCAAAGATTGGTATTCCGGTGGTGTGATTGCAGGCTTTATTGATTTGCCTTTTGCCTTGATCTTCTTGGGCTTGGTGGCTTACATCGGCGGTGAGCTGGTGGCGATACCTTTGGCAGTTTGGCTGATTACTCTCGGAATCGTTTGGTTATCTTCTATTCGCGTTAAAAGCTTAAGTGAAGAAGCTTCCCAAGATGAGCAGGAGCGAAAAGCGTTCTTGATTTTACTGAGCCAAACCATTCAGGGAATCAAACGCCAGGCTGTTGAGTCTCGAATCTTCAATCAGTTTAAATCCCTCAATAATGTTCGCTCTCAGTCTAAAGCGAGAGAAGAAGAACAGAACGCCTTCGCCCAAGAATGTATTCAGCTTGCTGCATTAGCCACGTCAGTTTTACTCGTGATCACTGGCAGCTTATGGGTGTTGGATGGTCAGTTAACTACTGGTGGCTTGGCAGCATGTTCTATCTTATCTGGCAGAGCGGTTGCGCCTTTGAGTGCTCTGGTTGGGGTTAGAATCAAGCTTAATTCAATACACAGTGCCAATCAGGCAATAGAAAAATTGAGTGACTTATCACTATCGGAATCTTCAGATTCTGAGCATGCTGAGAACCACTTATCTGACTTTGATACGTTGGAAATCAAGCAAGCGACCGTTGAAAGGTATGGTGAACTCTCTCATGCAGATGTGACACTGAATAAAGGTGAGTTGGTATTGTTAGAGAGTGAAGATCGCCACACCAACAGTCATTTATTGTCGTCGATTGCAGGTATTGATGATCTAAAAGCGGGTGAGTGCTTCATTAACGGAGCTGCAGTTTCAATCGCATCCGTAACCAATATTGTGGCCTACTGTGGCGTTAAAGGGCAGTTGGTGTCGGGTACTATTCTCGACAACTTGTGTGGCTTTGACCCTGAGAAAACGCAAAGCGCCAGTGACTATGCAAAGCGTTTGGGTTTAACCAAAGAGATTACTCGATTACCCGATGGGCTCGAGACACAAATTGGCCATACGAGTGCTTCTTTGTTGAGTATGGGTAACGTGAAAATGCTCAATATCGCGGCTCAATTGGCAAGTGATAAACCCATAATCATGTTGGAAAGGCCGGATTCTTCACTTGATTTAGACGCCCTTGGGAATCTAGCTAAGGTGTTGGAAGAAGAAGTAACGGCAGGACGCACGATACTGATGGTGAGCTACCATTCGAAGCTTCGCGAATTTGCTAATCGAATCATTACAGTGGAAAGTCGAGCTATTACGGTCGACAGCGAGAGCAATCAGGAGGCCGTCGTATGAATCGTTTAGATATTGGTAACCCTTCAGGTATGAACAACCGTGCAGATACCAGCGCTCGACAAGAGGTGATGAACCATTTAGAAACCGAGAGCCTTTCCGTTCTTAAGCAGTTGGAAGTTAATGCTAATATCCAGTTGTTCGCACATCAATGGGTTGATGAAAATGGCATTGAATCAATCGACGATATGTTTGCCTTGTTCGACAGGCTTGCACTGCCTTATCGCTTGGTTGCCAACCTAGATGAAGTTGGTGAACATAAATTGGTCTTACTGGTACTTGGTGAACATGAGCTGGTCTCTGGTCATTTAGAATCCAAGCAATTTGTTGCCTTTAATGCCAATGACGACATTACCGATGTCCCTCAGTTTTGTATTGTTATCGAAGGTCCACCACTAGAGAAGGCTTCTCCTGATTGGGTTGGCGAACGACTACATGCGTTTCGCCCCATTATTCCTAAATTGCTGCTAGTCAGCTTTATCACTAACTTATTTGCGCTTGCCGTTCCTTTCATCACTATGTCGATTTATGACCATGTGATTGGTGGTGATGCAGGGCATGAGTTGCAAGGTATCGCCATTGGCGCGGCGTTGTTGTTTGTGATGATGGGTTGGTTGAGAACATTACGTAGCCGCGTGTTTGCTTCAGTTTCGAACCGAGTCAGTCGTGAGATCTCTCAATCCCTCGTGCAGCGTCTGCTTCGTAATAGCTATGCTCAAAATCAGCAAACAGCTTCTTCTAGTCAGCAAAACCAAGTGATGTTGTCAGAGCGTATTTCACGTGTGCTATCGGGGCCATTAGGAAATGCGTTATTTGACCTACCATTCATTCTTATTTTTGTACTTGCGATAGGTGTTTTAGGCGGATGGTTGGTACTGGTTCCAGTCGTCTCTTTAATCCTTTATTACTTACTAGCAAAACGCTCGATACGCTCTAGCAGCAAGCGCTCTATGCAATCGACAGTGGCAGGTACGAATCGTCAAAACATGACTAATGAGCTGTCATCCAAGCTTGCCTTTATTCGCAGTGCTGGATTCTCAGAGCACTGGATTCAACGTTTCAAAAAGGCCAATCTTCTTGCTTCAACAGTGACCTTTAATCAATCGGTTCTCCAGAGTCGGTATACCTCGATTTACTATTTCATTGGGGTTGGTTCGACACTCGCCGTGATGGGGTTAGGTATAGGGCTTATTTTTGAACAAGTGATGACCCCTGGTGGTTTGATTGCTTCAATGATGTTGATATCTAAGGTGACGGGTCCAGCTCAGGTGTTGGCAAACAGTGCGATGCGTTTTAATAGCTTTAATCAATCCAAGCTGCAAGTGAACCGCATCTTGTCTCAGCCGTCCGAGCGTGAGTTCAGTTACCAGCATCACCCGTTGCCGACAGTTGCGCCTAACTTGAAATTAGAACAAGTGACTCTGCGCTATCCCAAACAGAGTCGCCCGGCCTTGAATGGTGTGAGTTTTGATATTGAAGCCGGTGAAATTGTCGCGATTACCGGCCCTTCTGGGAGCGGTAAATCAACATTAATTGAAGTGCTCTCTGGCTTGCAGCCTATCCAAAACGGCATGGTCGAGCTTGAAGGCGTTAACCTCGTTCAATACGATCCGCAGCTTTATCGCCACTGGTGTTTCATTCGAGCCGCATATCCTGATTTGCTTACGCTGAGTATTCGAGAGTGGCTAAACGACGGTCACAAAGTCGAAGATGAGAAAATGATCTCTGCAATTGAAATGGTGGGAGGAAAGCGTTGGTTCGAGACATTGTCAGGTGGGCTAGACACCTCCATCAGTAGTATTCAACCGGATAGCCTTTTTGACATGTTGTCTGGTAGCGTCGCGCAGATCCTCATTGATGCAAAAGCACTGGTTTATGACTACCCAATGTTCTTAATGGATAATCCTGTGCCTGATGCTCACCCAAATACTAAACGTATATTTGGTGAGTTTGTGCAGTCGAAAAAAGGAAAAGCAACGGTGATCTACACGTCACACGATCCGGATTTAATCAAGCTTGCCGATAAAGTGGTGGTATTAAATGAAGGTGCAGTGGTTTATGCCGGTCCATTAGAGCCGGAGCAGTCTTCGAAGCAGGAACAGCCTTCAGAGCCTCAAGCTTCTCAAGAGCCGCAGTTATCTGAGCAACCGTTATCTCAAGAGCTACAGCCGTCAACTCAAGAGGCGTCTGCTCAACAAAATGCAGCCCAACAAGAACAATCAAAGTCTAAGCAAGGAGTCGCTAATGACTAAACAATCTATCGAGAAGGGCAAGCGCTACGGTGAGCTTGTTGAATCACAAAATACGGCTCGTACATTGGCGCTGGCCACATGGTCGGTTGCCTTATGTGTTATTGCTTTTGCCACTTGGTCTGTAGTCACTCAAGTTGATGAAATCGCCAAAGCCAAAGGTGCTGTGATTCCGGAAGGCGAGAAGCAAGTATTACAAAGTGCGATTGGCGGTAAGTTAAAGCAAATTCTTGTTAAAGAAGGCCAGTTGGTAGAGAAAGGCCAGCCGCTTGTTGAGTTTGATGCCACTTTCCAGCGTACCGCCCTTGAAGAGCTAAAGTCCCAACAAGTGACGCTTCTAGCCAGTGTGGAACGTATGAATGCGCTGCTTGAGCAACGTGAGCCTAACCTTGCTGAGTTTGAGGTCGATTACCCAGAGATCGTCAGCCAGCAAAAAGCGCAGCTGAACGCGCAAAAAGCCCTCTACTTCCAAAAGCGTGTGGTGCTTGAGAAAGAGAGCGAGCAAATTGCAGAGCAGCTTCGTAGCGTAGAAAAGGCCTTGCCGAGTTATGAGAAAGAGTTAAATGCGACTAAGCAAGAGTTGAACATACTGGAGAAGGGTTATAAAGCGGGTAACATTTCACGCTTACGTGTGCTTGAAATGCGTCAAAAACTGGCCAGTATTGAGCAGAAAATTGAAGAAGCTCGTGGCAAGAAGTCGGTATTGATTAGACAAGCTGACAGTAATGACCAAAAAATCATACAGCTTCTGGCCGAGGCGAAAGCTAAAGTGAGCGATGATCGTTCTAAAGCCGTCTCTGACTTGTCAGCCCTGAACGCCAGAGTACGTTCAAGCCAAGCGAAACTGACCAACACCATGTTAGTGTCGCCGCTACAAGGTTTGGTGCAAAGCCTGCCAAGTACAAAGAACGGAGGTGTTATTCAGCCGGGTGGCACTGTGGTTGAAATTGTTCCTGTTGGTGGGAAAGCCGACTTTAAAGCTCGTTTGTCGCCAAGAGATATTGGTTTTGTGAGTGTAGGGCAGCCGACTCGTATCAAGATTGATGCGTTTGATTACAGCCGCTTTGGGGCGCTAAAAGGGGCGGTTGAGAGTATTTCACCGACCACAAGTCAAAGCGAGCGTGGCGAGATCTATTATGAAGTCGTCGTCTCGGTGGATGTTCCCTATTTCCGTGATAATCCTGAGAGCTTTTCTATCTTGCCAGGTATGACGGGCGAGGTAGATATTACAACCGGTGAGAAGTCAGTATTCCAGTATTTATGGAAACCGATTTATACCAACGTGAGTGTCGCGTTTGGGGAGCGTTAGTTTGTTTTATAGTTAAAAGTTAGAACTTAACCGAACTAAACGACTGTCTTGTATTTCAAGGTGTTAGAATAAATATCAATAGGTTATGGAAAGTTTAACTGCGTATAAAAACATATAACTTTGTCTTTCGGGAGATTCTGTCGCCAATTTGTCGCCATAAAATCTTCTCTTTAATAAGGATAAATTGTTGGAGAGATAAAGATTAAAGTTAATTCGAAGTAGATTCACAGATAGTTAAAACCATCGGCAAGTTCTGGCTAGAAACAATTTAAGGCGTTTGAGTTAATTTTTACGTTTTAGGTTACGCAAAGCAACTTGAAACTAGAAGTATTGGGGGATTTATGGTTGTCTTATCTTCTTGTTGCATAACCAAGTATCAATGCTTTACTACCAATGACTGTATTATATTGATAAAATACCGCGAAACTCCAGAAAGTTGGTAATTATGATAGACAATAACGTACCCAAACTATGAAAGTGATTATTTTATCAGGTGCTGGGCTTTCTGTTCCTTCAGAACTGCCTGCATATGAAGATATTAAAAATACACCTGAATACCAAGCATTCCAAGGAGCTTCACCTTGTGAAGTATTGGCTCTTGTAAAGAAAATTCGGCATCAATATGAATAATTTTTGCCGAATCGAGCACATTACGAATGTATGTATCTCGAAACATATTGTCAATCACTAGGAGTTGAGTTTCTACATTACACTTTAAATATTGATGACTTAATTGAGAAAGCTGGAGGGAGTGCGGTACATCTTCATGGTTGTATAAATGAACCAGACAGTATCGTTCAATGCAAAGATGTCCCTTGTGTAGACCTTTTCAATATTGAGTGGGAAGTAAACGATCTCCTAATAGTACTTGGTGTTAGTAACAATGGTTTTCCTTTAGCTGCATTAGAGGCAAATGCTTTGGCGTCTGGAGCTAAATTTGTAAACTACAACATTGTTTCTAATAGTGAAACTAGGGCGTGTTGATCTTTCGTGAATGTTTTTTGAACAGCATGGTAAAGAGTTATAATTTGCTTCGCCAAAAGTAAAACCATAACCAATACCATGCCAAGAACAATGCTAACTGATAGGGTTCGCTGGGAACTGATACTCCAAGTTATGAAAAGTACAGGTCGTATTTACGATAAAACTGAACATCGAATGACATTTGAAGGAATACTTTATCGAATGAGAACAGGTATTCCTTGGCGAGATCTACCCTCTGAGTTCGGAGAGTGGACTGCCGATTTGCTTTGATTTATCAGAGGGACAACGCCACGATATAGTGCATGCCGAAAGCTTAGTTGAGCAACTCGATGAAGTTAATACCATCGTTTGTGATAAAGGATATGACAGCGAACCTTTCCGTACTTTTGTTAAGGAACGTGGCGGAGAAACGGTAATTGCTAAACGCAATTACGGACAAGATATAGACAAAGACAGTATGGATTGGTGTCTATACAAGTATCGTCACTTGGTCGAAAATGCCTTTGGGAGAATTAAACATTATCGAGCTATTTCAAGTAGATATGATAAGCTAGAAAGGAATTATGCCAGCATGTTATCGCTGGCATTCATGTTAATGTGGCTACCGATGTATTGTTGAACGCGAAATGGCTTTGTTGCGTAATTAAATTTAAAGATAGAACAACCCCGTTTCGCGTATTT
>NZ_JBFSRZ010000059.1:0-28473 GCF_041466065.1 Vibrio sp. 10N.239.312.C11 | reverse complement strand
CATTAGTGATTGTACTCACTTAACTCAGTGTCCAAAACTGCTGGTGCGGATCAGTAAGAAAGATCCGTTGGGAAGAGTTTGAGTCAGAAAATGGCTCTATGGCCGTTGGTATTGAACAACTGAATCTAAAATTACCAATTAGTTCTTCGTTTGAGGCTACTGAGTCAATTAGTGAATATATTGAAAATTACATATAGTTGAGTGCTTATTTCTAATTACCAACCCTAGTTACTTTTAGTTACTTTTAGTTGAGTTTAGTCTCTCCGGCGTCTGTACTTAAGTTAATCGGTAGCGTCACAATAATTTCCTTTCGTAACAGATATGAAGCTACCGAGTCGCAGGAATAGATCTTTTTGTAGAGCTGAGTCCGAGGTCAACGTTATCTTTGAGTTAGCTCTATATCATTGAATGACAAGCGTGCGTCACACCTTTGTTTGGCGTGAGGGTTAGTTCAAACATGGAGTGAAAATATGAAGTCAGATTTTTCAAAACTTGCGACAACCGATTACGGAAACATACTGAGTAACGACCACTTTATTAACTTTAGCATTGGTCCTCTTTGGCAGGGAATGCCGCCAATTTTTGGAGAAGCGTTTACTGTCCAGTTAACGTCTGGTGATAATTTAATGCTTCATTCAGCCATATACGAAGCACCTGAAGGTTCCATCATTGTAGTGGATGGAGTTGATAGCGAATATGCAGTAGCTGGTGGTAATGTATGCGCAGTCGCGAAGAGTCGAGGTATCAAAGGCTTTATTATTGATGGTGTCATTCGAGATTTGACTGAAATTTCAGATATGAAGTTTCCAGTTTTTGCGAAAGGTGTTCATCCAGTTCCGGGAAAGAAAGAGATCTATTCTGAATTGGGCGCTCCAATCACTTGCGGGGGAGCAAAGGTCTCTACGGGAGATATCATTGTTGCTGATGCAGAAGGTATTGTCGTTATTCCTAAATCCAGAAAAGACGAAGTGTTTTTAATAGCTTCACAGAAAGCAAGTAAAGAGGCGTCATTAACACTCGCTGAGTGGGAAATAAACCATAGGGCCAAAATAGCCCAAGCAATAACGTCTGCGAAACAAAAATCTTAATTGGTGCAGCAAGTTGATTTGTAACGCGTGGCATTTTGCATCAATTAACAGGCGTTAGGCGACAACGAATAAATTCATCCATGGAGAAGAAAGTGATCGTACGGACTGCGACGAAAGAAGACTCAAGTGTCTTGTTAGAGTTTATTGAACAAAAAGCCGACTTTGACCGGAGTATGAAAGGGTTTAGTGGCGAAATCTCGACAACTATAGAGAAAATCGAACGCACACTATTTGGTGATTACGCATTTGCTCATGCATTAATATTGGAACGGAATTGTGAGCCTTTTGGCTTCGCACTGTATCACTATCGATATTCATCCTTCAGTGGAGAGCCATCAATCTGGCTTGACGACCTATTGGTTACAGGAAATCAAAGATCAAAAGGGTATGGCCGTGAACTTATGTTGGCTTTAAAGTCACAAGCGGAGTCATCATATGTCTCTCACATCTCATGGACGGCAAGTCCACATAATAAGAAAGCGCATGATTTCTACAAAAGGTTGGGTGCAGAGGTTGAGCGAATGGATGATCAAAGACCTTATTTCCGTTGGGCAATGTGCGATTCGTGAACAGATAAAAAGAGAGCGATGAATAAACAAAAACTAAAGAACCTCATTCAACAAGTTCCTGAGTTAATCGAAACAGCCAACGTATGTCGTGAGGTGGGCTTGCCAAACTTCTATATTGCAGGCGGTGCTATCACTCAAATCATCTGGAATGATATCGAAAACAAACCGCTTCTAGACCAAGTTAAAGACTTCGATGTTGTCTATTTCAATAATGCTTCAGCCCTCACTGAGGACGAATTCAAAAACCGCATTCGTTCGCGGTTAAGTCATCATGTCGACGTGGATGTAAAGAACCAAGCGACCATCCATGAGCATTACGCTAAGAAGTTCGGTTGCTTGATTCAACCATACGATCGTGTTGAACAAGGTATCGAGTCTTGGCTTTCTGCGTTTGCTATCGGGTTTACTCTGGATGATTCAGGCGATATCAAGTTGTTTGCACCATACGGTGTAGAGGACGCGTTTGATATGCTGATTAAACCGAATAAGCGAGCAATGACAGAAGCGAACTACAACAAAATGACGGCTGGTTATAAGGCCCGATGGCAGCAAGTAAAAGTGTTCCTTTGGGATTGATCGATAGAGCTTTACGAGATGATTCTCAACATTTGGTATTTAACTCGGCTTGGCGTTAGGGGCAAGTTTGAACGCAATCTCAGAATTGTTAGTCACTTAGCTGTACGTTTGTCACTTGGTAAGAATTAAGGAGTTTTAAGTGAGTCATGAAGTAAGAGTAGGTGTCGCTGCGGTTATTCTACGTGAAGGACGAGTACTACTTGGAGAGCGAATTGGTTCTCATGGGGCTCATACGTGGGCAACGCCGGGCGGACACCTTGAATGGGGTGAGAGCATTGAAGAGTGTGCCAAACGTGAAACACTTGAAGAGACAGGCCTAGTTGTTAGTGGATTTGAAAAGCTCACTTTTACCAATGATATTTTTGAGAAAGAGAACAAGCACTATATTACGCTGTTTGTTGTTGCTTCTGACGCTAGCGGCGAACCGCAGGTGACAGAACCTGATAAATGTAAGCAATGGAAATGGTTTACGCTAGATGAGTTACCTGAGCCATTGTTTCTTCCTCTGACGAATCTGTTGAGCGATCCGGTCATCCTTGGGAAGCTAGCGCAGTAAACGCGAATGATTGGAGGGCAAATCAATGAGAGCACCTTTTCAAGTTTTAGTCTTTCCCTACAAAACAGTCGACACCAAACCTCGGTTTTTAATCGTACGCAGAAGTGACAATAGTTTATGGCAGGCAATATCCGGTGGTGGCGAAAATGATGAATCAATTCTTGAAGCAGCAAAACGAGAGCTTTCTGAAGAAACTCAGTTAGTCGGTGATAACTGGCAGCAGCTTGATTCAATGTGCATGCTTCCAAAAGTCTTTTATGCAGGGAATCACAATTGGACTGAGCATCCATTCGTCATTCCTGAGCATTCCTTCTCAGTTAAAGTCACAGAAGATCCTGAACTATCAAGTGAACACACAGATTACCGTTGGTGCGACTACCAAGAAGCTATTGAACTTCTAACATATGACTCAAACAGAAACGCGCTTTGGGAGATTAACGAAAGGCTTTATAAAGCTAGCTAAAGTACACAGATTAATTAACTCTATATTAGAGTGGAAATCCTGATTAGATTCTTACTAATCTCTCGCTATTTAGTGAATAGGTAAATCATGACATTACGAGTAGTTCCAGAGCTTTATTGTTTCGATATTAATGTGAGCAAATCCTTCTTTGTCGATGTGTTGGGGTTTGAAGTGAAATACGAGCGCCCAGATGAAGAGTTTGTTTATCTAACGCTTGATGGTGTTGATGTGATGCTTGAAGGGATTGCGGGCAAAAGTCGAAAATGGCTTTCAGGTGATCTGGCGTTACCTTTAGGGCGTGGCGTTAACTTTCAATGGGATGCTATCGACATCGAACCTCTATATCAGAGAGTTAACGAAAGCGCCGCTGATTCTATTTACTTAGCGTTAGAGTCGAAGTCTTATCAATGTGGAGAGTCCATAGCGATTCAGAAGCAGTTCATCGTTCAAACTCCAGATGGTTATCTCTTTAGGTTCTGCCAAGATATTCGTTAACACATAAGTATTATTAGCTACTCATTTATTACGAGAAACACGGCTAACTAAGTACCCGTATAAACAAGGAGAGTAGAGTGGTCAACATTCGGGAAATGGACATTTCAGACTACGACTCAGTGATCGCGTTGTGGTGCCAGACAGAAGGCATGAGTATTCGCGATGCCGATTCGAAAGAAAGCATTGCGAGCTATTTAGATCGTAACCCTGGTCTGAGTTTTGTGGCTGAAAGTAACAACGAGATCATTGGCGCTGTGTTAGTCGGAACGGATGGACGTCGTGGGTATTTACAACATTTAGCTGTCTCGGCCAACTTTAGAGGGCAAAAGTTAGGTTGTAAGCTTGTCGCAGAGGCGGTCAACGCTCTTGCAGGGGTAGGCATCCCGAAGACTCACTTGTTTGTCTATAACGACAACATCAACGCTCAACAGTTTTACGAAAAGTTGGGCTGGTTTCCTCGAGATGAAGTTCGAATGTACTCGTTTAATAGCTCGAATAATAGTAACGTTTAGCCTTAAAGGTTAGTGCTGGTTGAGCTTGAATTTGTAACAGATTCGCGCCCATCTTCCCAATATCAAAACAATCCTTGGAGTATTTAGGAATGTTGTTTTTTAGTCTGTCTAAACCATTGATTCAAGGCTCCGAGTTATGTTTTGAGCTGCTCAATTTCTTAACCGAGCATAAGAGTGATTTCGAAGAAAAGTTAACCCCTGATCTGTCATACATCGATGATATGGCACACGTGGTGGACGGTATTAAAATCAAAGACGTTCTACACATCAATGCGAATCAATACCGCCTTCAATATTCGTTTGATTGGGAGCTGTTTCTAGGTTGTTCAGATAGGAACGAAACTGGTGTCGAGAATGGAAGTGTTCTATTCACGCTTGAGGACGATAACGTGCTTAATATCAACTTCCCAAACTACGGTTCTCGAGACACTAGCGATGAGCTCTAGTCGGTTTTTCGTGCGTGTTATACAGAAGGAACAACAATGATAACTATTGAAAGGCTTCAAGAATCACATGTGGCGTTAGTTCAGGCCATCCAACTCGCCGATGAACAGGTTAAGTTCGCTGGTACAGCTGCAGAGTTTTTATTAGACGGCAGTGAAACGACGCACTTGCACGTGATTAAGTCTGATAACGAAGTTGTTGGTTTCTTTAAGCTGGATATAGCTTACGCAGAGCACTACGAATTCTGCCCTGAAGGAAGTATTGGCTTAAGAGCTTTTGTGCTTGATAAAAACCAGCAAGGTAAAGGTTTAGGAACGGGCACGGTCAAAGCTTTGTTTCCATATTTAAAAGCGAATTACTCAGCGTATGAGTTGATTTACTTAACCGTGAATTGCAAAAATCCCGCAGCATTCAACTGTTATAAGAAAGGCGGCTTCGAAGATACCAATGAACAGTATTTAGGTGGCGCAGCAGGCCCGCAATTTATCATGCGCGCTCAAATCGTTTAGTAACATAAATAGGTTAATTGTCGAACGACAAACGATCTAGGGAGGGATCATGTCAATTACATCAGGAATAGCTCTATTTGTTGCGATGTTACTATCTGCAGCCATACCGGGACCCAGCGTTCTCGCAGTTCTGTCGAGGTCTCTAAGCTTTGGTTGGAAACAAGGCTTGTTAGTGGTGCTTGGCGTACTAATCGCGGATTACATTTTTATATTCTTAGCTTTGTCTGGTTTATCAGCTTTAGCTAGCGCAATGGGTGAATTTGCTACGGTAATTAAATATGTAGGCGTTACCTATTTGTTTTGGTTGGCTTACACAACATGGACGTCAGATGTTAGTGAATCATCGAGTACATCTTCGGAGCAAGGAACGAAAGCCTCAAGCGTGACTATCGGCTTATTGATGACAGTTTTAAACCCAAAGGCGATTTTGTTTTACATGGGTTTCTTTCCCGCATTCATAGACCTAAAAACATTTACCACAACAGATGTGATGATGATTTTGGTGATTTCAACTGTAGCTGTAGGTGGAGTATTGAGTCTCTATGCTTGCACTGCCTCTAAAGCTCGTTTTGTATTTCAAGGGCGCTCAGCAAAGATGCTATTGAACAGGTTATCAGGTGGCTTTTTGGCGACTTGCGGTGCTTTGCTAGCAACTAAAACATGAGTACTCTTAGGACTGTTTTAACCATAACACCAAACTAAGTGTTAACATCTAGTGTCTTTGCCTGCTTCATGGCATCATTCCACGTAGCTAAAACCCCAACAAGGTATGTTATGAAACAGAATATTGTCCACATTGCACTCGTGGTAAAAGACTACGATGAAGCGCTTGATTTTTATGTAAACAAGCTTAAGTTTGATCTCATCGAAGACACGTATATACCAGAAGAAGATAAACGCTGGGTTGTTGTTGCTCCACCAAATTCAACCGGTGTGAGCCTGTTACTTGCTAGAGCTTCCAAGCCAGAGCAACACGATTTCATCGGTAACCAAGCTGGTGGACGCGTATTCCTATTCTTAAACACCGATGACTTCTGGCGTGATTACGAACGCATGACGTCTTTGGGCATTAACTTTGTCCGAGAGCCTAAAGAGCAAGGTTACGGTACCGTTGCTGTGTTTGAAGATCTTTACGGTAACTTGTGGGATCTGCTTCAGTTAAACCCTGAACACCCTATGGCTAACAGGTAGATAAGCTTAGTCAACAACCCTAATTCTAGTCATACGGATTGGCAGGAGCGACATGGAAGTCACAAGGTATCAACCCAAGTATTTAACCGCTTTACAGGCGCTCTATCTAGAATCAAGACAGGACACCTTTCATTGGGCTGATGCCGACGCTTTTAAGTTATCCGATTTCGAATTAGATACAGAAGGTGAAGAAATATGGGTCGCCGTTTCTGGCAATAAGATTTTAGGTTTTACCTCTATTTGGAAACCTGAAAGTTTCATCCATCACCTCTATGTTTGCCCGCGAACGCTACGTTCTGGGGCTGGTTCTGCTTTACTCAATACCTGCAAACAACATTACTCTGGTCTGACATTGAAGTGTTTGACTGCCAATGAAAATGCGATTGGCTTTTATCAGTCGCAAGGCTTTGTTATCTCGTCCACAGAGGGAGAGGGATTAGAGCGTTATCATTTAATGACTTACCAAGTTTTGTAATAATAAGCTTAGTAATAACAATCATGGTAATCACAAGCACTGCAATCACAACAAGGTTCATCAAGTCGGGAGTTAAACCGAGAGTATGGAAATAAAACAGCTTTCAGCGATTGAGGTACTTCCGGTTAGGCATCAAGTGCTTTGGCCTGATAAACCGATGTCGTTTTGTATGGTGCCAGATGACGAACAAGCAACGCATTACGGCGCGTTTGTTGGTGAGCAGTTGGTTTGTGTCGCGTCTATCTATATCCAAGGCCATGAAGCGAGGCTGAGAAAGTTTGCGACGCTGCCTGAATTCCAAGGGCAGGGAATCGGTTCAAACGTGATTGAACATGCAATCTCGAACCTCAAAGATTTAAACATCCAATATTTTTGGTGCGATGCGCGTACAACGGCTTTAGGTTTTTATCAAAAATTTGGGATGGCTGTCGAAGGCTCTGAATTTGAAAAATCGGGCGTTGCGTATTACAAAATGTCGGTTTATTGGGAGTAACGACCCTTTGTCGCTCTTTTAACCCTCAGCTCGGATAAATCATCAACTTAAGTTAAGGAAGCTCATCGTGGAAGAAATCAAAGGCATTCTGCAATTCATGGTCGAAATTGAACAATTAAAGGATGTTCATCGACAGACAAAACCAGTTGGATTGGACCGATATGAAAACTCGGCCGAGCACAGTTGGCACGTCTGTTTGAGCGCGCTCATGTTGAAAGACTATGCCAATGAAGAAATCGATATTACCCGAGTAATGAAGATGTTGCTGATTCATGACCTGGGGGAAATCGATGCAGGAGACACTATCATTTATGCCAGTGAAACCGAAGAAAACAAGCTCAAAGAGAGAAACTGCGTCGAGCGCTTGCTCAAATCATTGCCGAGCCATTTAAGCACCGAGTACTTGGATCTATGGCTTGAGTTCGAAGCGGGTGAGTCGCCGGAAGCCAGATTTGGTAAGGCGATCGATAGAGTGCCACCTTTGCTTCATAACATCCATGGTGGTGGTCATAGCTGGAAGAAGCACAACATATCCAAAGACAAAGTACTGACCTTCAATGGTGAGCGTATTTCTAAAGGCAGTCGTGCTCTATGGAAAGAGCTAGAAGTGCAACTTGAAGGGGCTGCGGACAAAGGACTATTAAAGTAAAAGTTAACTATCTTGCCAAGTAATGGCAAACAAGTTTCACCTAACAACGTTTAAATTTAACCCGGGAATTCATAGTGTTACTTGAGAGTAGCAAGCCCATAGTTGAAGGAATAAGAACCACATGAAAACCACTGCTTTAGCTGTATTGTTACTTGGCGTTTCCGGTTGTGTATTTGCAACCGATAACAATATTGAAGCTATCGATTACCAAGTGTCGGTCACTGTCGAGGATTCTGAATCAAAGCTCAACTTCCCAACCTTTAAGTTCCACTCTTTCGGTCAGGAAGTCTCATCTCAAACTGAAGAGTGCATTTATTCGGGTGTTCTTTCTAAGCATGAAGCTAACGCTATTCTATTAGAGGCCAAAATGTCATGCGATTATGAAGATGGTGAGTCTAGCGGTGATATGCCGGTTTTTATTCTTGATAAAGAGGGTGGAGAAGTAAGTATAGAGCTTGGAGAAGATGAAGCAAACCTGTGGAAATACTCGGTTCTAATTAAAGCGCTTAACTAAATTTTGTCCTGCTATCAAACTCCCGCAATGCCAACTAAAGTAGATTCAAGATACATGGCACTTATCTAGTGTCTCATTTCTTTCTAATATAACTCTAATGGACAACAATAAGTTCGAGAACCGACTGATAACTTGTTAGTATGCGTCAACTTTGTAAATGTTAGTTGGCTTATATAAATGCTTGATAATAAATATATTAAACACCCTTATCACTGTGAGCAGTGCAACGCACTTACCCCGCACCTTGCTGTTAACGCTTCCGATGCTCAATCTAAAGCGGAAGCTGAATCTGAAAAGAAACAATGGAAACTAGGCGTGTTGATGGAGTACCTGATGACGTTATTGTTTAAAGGTGACCATAATGTTCCCGGTTTTTATGTCGACAGTGATTACGAATACCAGTGTGAAAAGTGTGGGACTAAGTCGTGGCACTGATCATGTGTTTAGCTTTTGAAACAATTCCTATCTCAACTGCTGATAATAAGACGCATTAGAAAAGTGATCCTCTCTGCAAATTGAGAATGGAAACGTGTCTATACTGACATGGGTTACGTCGCTGATTTTAGAAGTGGCGCTACGAATGTAAGTTTGATTAGGTTAAATCTCAGAGGTGACGATGAAAAAATTACTACCACTATGCGCCATTTTACTCTCGGCATCATTTTCAGCTACGGCTTCTGATGGTTTGATTAAATATCAAAGTAATTACTCAGTGAAAGAGACCGCTGACCGCTTTGAAGAAATCGCCAAAAGCAAAGGATTGACCTTGTTTGCGAGAATCGACCATCAGAAAAATGCGAGTAAGGTTGATCTTGACTTGAGACCAACGGAAGTCATCATCTTTGGTAACCCAAAAGTAGGGACACCATTAATGCAATGCGCTCAAGATGTCGCGATAGACTTACCGCAGAAGGTGTTAGTCACGGAAGATTCCAATAAAAAAGTATGGTTGTCTTACAACGATCCTAATTACTTGGTAGAGCGTCACGCAATCAATGGCTGTGACGAAGTGGTTAAGAAGATATCGGGTGTACTAAGCAAGCTTTCAGAAGCGACAGTGGCGAAAGCTGAATAACCGAGCCAATAGGCACTCATTTAGACCATTAATGGGTACGACTTGACGATGATATAGCTTCCCAATCAACGTTTGGCTGCATTGACAACTAAGCAACAATATATAAAAGTAGTGTTATGAAACTGAATTTAGCGTCATCTAACCAACGAATTATCATCATTCCATAGGAATGGTGGGATTGTTGATGCGCTTTGTTTATCGAACCCACCCGTAAGGTGGGTTTTTTGTCGCTGTCTTATGGGTTTTATCTGAATAGAGGAAGTCATATGAAAAAGGTCGCGGTTTTTGGCAAACCTGGGAGTGGAAAGTCCACAATCAGCAAGGTGTTGGCTCTAGCTACAGGCATAGAGCTTCACCAGTTGGACTCTATTGTTTATAAGGCCAACGGAGAGTTTGTTGAGCGTGAAGTGTTCGACCTAGCGCACGACAACATAATCAATTCTGAAAGCTGGATCATCGATGGTTTTGGCCCTCTAGGCTCGTTCAACACACGGTTAGATGCAGCTGATACCTTGGTTTATATCGACCTTCCTTATTCAACTAGCTACTGGTTTGTAACCAAGCGAATGCTCAAAGGTTTATTTGTTAAACCTGAAGGCTGGCCTGATGGAAGCTCAGTGATAAAAGGCACGATACAAAGTTATAAGACACTAAAACTGTGTCCTAAATTTTGGAATGACGACTTTAGAGCGCAGTTAGAATTGCGCGCTAAAGAGAAAGAGGTTTACATCATCAGAAGCGTGACTGAATTGAATAACTTTGTTCATCAACACGTCACTTAACAGTCGAGAGCTTACCTTTCTTTGAAACGCTTTAATTTGCTCATAACTTTATGAAAATATATAGATTTAACTCAACATGTGGCATATTTGCCATGTGTTGAATTTGTGCTTTGAGTTAAGGCTATAGATATTATGTATGGAAGTGAGAAGACGAGAGCGTTCTGCTGTAACTGTAAGAAACTTACACTGCATAGGTACACGATGTTCAGTAGCCAAGTGCAAAAGGCACCACAAGCTGAAGATAAAGAACCGAGTTTACTCCAACGAATTTTATCGGAGTTTCTATCTTTTGGTGTTACAGGTTCGGGCGCGACAGGTGATTACAAATGTACCCAATGTGGAACATATTTGAATACACCAGACAACCTCGACTGAGTTTGTGGGTTTGGCTTAGGCAAATAAAAACGGGAAGACCTCAATGATCTTCCCGTTAGATATTACTTAACTCATCGTGCTATTGGCAGTTTTGAGTGAGAAGCCTTATGCGCAACACTTCTTGTATTTCTTACCGCTACCGCAAGAACATGGATCGTTACGGTTAGGTGTTTTTTCGAACGTCATTGTTTTTGGCTTGTTTAGCAACGTGTCGAACTCAAGTGTGTTTTCTTCTTTCTCTGCATCCACAGATACAGTCACGAAGATTGAATGTTCAGCAGCGATTGCTTCAACGTCAGTTTTGCGAGCGTCAGTTTGAACCGTTACGTTGACTGGTGACTCTTCAGTACCCACTTTAACATCGCGGTTTACGTTGTAGCCTGCAAGAACGTGATTTTGTCTTGTTTCAATACGGCCTTTGAAAAATAGTTTCGACATTGGGTACTCGTTAAAATTTTGGATGACGCTATTCCAATGCTGGATAGCGTTATAGAGCGGGGGATTATACTGATATATTGCAATTGATAAAGCGGTTATGTGAGCAAAGCTTGTTTAGTTATTCTCGTATAACGATTCTACGCACCGCAACCTCTCAATTTTTTGCTTGTTCCGGGTTATATTTCAAATTAGAAACAATAAAATTTTCCTCAATAGGGGGTAGAGTGATAAATTCAAATGGCCAATTTAAACAAAGAGATAGTGTATGAAATTAGATGCCATACTGTGGGATTATGATGGAACCTTAGTCAATTCAGTTCCAAAAAATATCGCAATAACCAAAGACATTATCTCTGTGGTCGCACCACATTTGTCAGGTGATAATTTACCCAGATATTTGTTGAGTGAAGCGCTCTATCACGAAGCCAACCACGGTGCTAAAAACTGGCAAGCCTTGTATGTTGACTATTATGGGATGTCTCATGATGAAATGTTGATCGCTGGTGGTATGTGGGCAGAGCATCAAGAGCAAAATCAAACTCCCGTAGCCTTGTTTGAGGGAATGGAAACCGTGATCAGTCAGTTCGCGCACCTTCCTCATGGGATTTGCTCGCAAAACTCTCAATTGAATATTCGAACGGTACTCGATAGCTACGGTATCGGTGAGTTGTTTAAGTCAGTAGTTGGCTATGACGATGTATCGAATGGTAATCAAAAACCGCATCCGTTTGGCGGCGTGAAGTGTGTTGAGAACATATTTGGTGAAGCTCACTCTAAAGAACTGTGTTTGATGTATATCGGTGACCATGAGGCGGATACACAGTTTGCTCGCAATATTGAAGTAGCACTGGGTAAGAACGCAAAAGTGATTGCGGTAGCTGCGGGTTATAGCCGTTCTGAACCTGAAAATTGGCAAACCAAGCCGGATTACATTGCTAACAGTGTCGATGATCTTTCAATGATCATTGGCAAATACGTTTAATCAGTAACGCTTAGTCGCAAGTAGCTAATTTAAGGAATAATAATGAAACCGAAAGACGTGGTATTAGGTTTTTGGGATGCAATGCGCACCAACGATTTTGCAAAGGCAAGTGAATGGCTAGCCACAGATTTTGAAGGTTATTGGCCTCAGTCGTCTGAATTGACGGTAGGGCGCGACAACTTCACGGCAATCAATGTTGAATCCCCCGCCAATGGTGTTTGGGAGTTCACGCTCAATTCAATTGTCTGTGAAGGTGATACGGTAGTAACGGACGTTTCGGTTACAGACAGTGTCTTGAAAGACCGGGTGATCACCTTTCACACGGTCGTTGATGGTCTAATTCAAAAGCAAACTGAGTTTTGGCCAGACCCATTCGAAGCGCCGGCTTGGCGATCGCAGTGGATTCAGGTTGTATCGAACAATCAGTTTGTGTCGATACGATCAGTTTGTAACGAAAAACCAGGTCGTATCGAATAATCAGGTTATAACAAACAAGTGGCATTAGGAGGTTTCATTGAACAAGGTAGTGATTGTAACAGGCGGGAGCCGAGGCATTGGCGCGGCGACATCTAAATTGTTGGCCAGTAAAGGTTATGCCGTATGCGTTAACTTCATACACAATGAATCGCGAGCGGAAGAGCTAGTTAATGATATTCGTGAACAAGGCGGAACCGCTATCAGTGTTCGGGCGGATGTGTCTGTTGAATCGGACGTGAAATCCTTATTCGAGATTGCACGTAATAAGCTAGGCCCAGTGACTCACTTGGTCAATAATGCCGGGATCTTGTTTACCCAGTCACCTTTGGTTGACATCGAATTGGATCGCTTTGAAAAGGTGATGAAATCGAACGTATCAAGCTGCTTCCTTTGCAGTAAAGCCTTTATTAAACAAGCTGACGGTGCGGGTTCTATTGTGAATGTATCATCTGCTGCTTCGCGAACGGGCGCACCGTTTGAGTACGTGGATTACGCAGCATCGAAAGGTGCGATGGATTCACTCACCAAAGGCTTATCGCTTGAATTGGCTTCACGCAATATCCGAGTGAATGGCGTAAGGCCAGGCTGTATTTATACTGAGATGCACGCAGACGGCGGAGAGCCTGATCGCGTAGACAGACTCGCTTCGCAGTTACCATTACAACGAGGTGGCACACCAGAAGAAGTCGCTAACTCTATCGCGTGGTTATTATCGGACGAGGCTTCGTATGTCACCGGCTCGTTTATTGATATTGCAGGCGGTCGGTAGGGCACGTTGGCCTTTGCACTAAGATAAACAAGTTAATACCATCAACACGCAACACAAGTACCTAACTAAAAGAACGAAACTAAGAGTACAAACATGAAAAACTATTTTGAAAGTCCGTTTGTCGGAAAGTCACTGAAAGAACAAGTGACCAACCCAAACATCATCGTGGGTGAGCACAGCTATTACTCGGGTTACTACCATAACCACAGCTTTGATGACTGTGCGCGTTATCTGCTGCCTGATAGAACAGACATCGACAAGTTGATCATCGGCAGTTATTGCTCGATTGGTTCAGGTGCCGTATTTATGATGGCGGGAAACCAAGGCCACCAAAATCAGTGGGTGAGTACCTTCCCGTTTTTCTACCAAGACGACGAGAAGTTTGAAGATGCGATAGACGGCTTTGAACGCTCTGGTGATACCATGATTGGTAACGATGTGTGGATTGGCACAGAAGCGATGATCATGAGTGGTGTTAAGGTTGGTGACGGGGCGATTATCGCGAGTAGAGCGGTTGTGACCAAAGATGTAGCGCCATACTCGATTGTCGGTTCAAACCCTGCTCGCCATATCCGTTATCGATTCGATGACACTGAGATTGCTCAGTTGTTAGAAATGAAATGGTGGGAGTGGAGCGAAGAACAGATCAAAGGCGCGATGTCGTTGATGTGCTCTTCAGATATCAACGGGCTTTATCATTATTGGAAAGCGATCAAGTAATCGCAGTCCCCGATATAGCCACGCGTGACAATGTAGCCACTCATGGGGTTTATACAAGAATGCTCACACAAGCGAAAACTTACTGAATTGAATCTACATACCACAAGATATCTAACGCATCTTGCTTTGTGATCACACCTTGCCACGCTGGCATGCCTTGTTCTACATCGCCCTCTAAAACGTCATCCGCCAAAGAGCTTGGGCTGGTAAAAAAGCCGCCTAGTTTATTAGCGATATTGGCGGGCTTGTGTGGCAATGAAGCGGCAGTGGGGCCATCACCGTGTCCTTTGTCCCCATGGCACACCTGACAAAGCTGCGTGTATTTGGCTTTGCCATTGGCGAATTGGCTCGCATCGACTTCAGTGGCCGCACTAACATTAAACGTCATCATTGAAGCGACTAAACCTAATAAAGCTAACACGTGTAAATGGTTCATGGTTTTCATTGTTTTGTTCTCGATTATTATTTAACAATGAAAGAATAAGCAGGTGTGAGTAGAAGAAACGTGAATGGATAAAGCGAGATTAAGCTAAGTTTAGAAGTAGGTTTAGAAGCACGTTTAGAAATAGGATTAGAAGCAAGTTTAGTTTCGGACGAACATCAATGTGACTTGTGTAAATGATTGATTATATGCATATTGCATAGTATGGCGTGTCGCATTAGCGTGGTGGATGAATTGGAGGGGTATTATGATTAGTTGCAACGATTACGATTATATTGAGATTGTGTGTATGCACCGATACCCAATCAAATTGACGCTGAAGTCTGGCGAGCAGATTGAATGTGTCGGATTAGATACTCAACGCAATGATAGCCGTGAAGAGTGCATTAAGGTCAGTATTCAAGGTGTAGAACAACTTGTCGTACTCACTGATCTTTCCACACTAGAAGTCTGTGTCGACAATCCTCATTTTCAGCAAATTTCATTCAAAACGTCATAGGCTTTCAAATGAATAACACCATAGAACAATGCTATTGCACCGCATGCAGAGAAGACACACAACATGTTGTTGTGTTGGTCAGAAAGACGAGTGCGTTTGCAGACAAACCTAACCAAAAGCGAAGCGAGTTTTGGGCAGGCATGATAAAAGGTTGGTTCCTTGGCCCGTTTATCGCGTCAATGGATGAGTTTTCTCGTCACCTTGTCTGCGAAAAATGTGGGCATAAAGAGATACAAGATTAGTCGTGTTATTTTACAAAACATTAGATTCAATACAGTTAAAGCGTCGATTGGCTTAGGAATAAAACGAATGAAAGTAGAAACGATTGAAGCCGTAAAGGCGTATGGTTTTTCAGTAAGAACCACTAATACCGATGAGATTGACCCGGCCAAAGCCAAGATAGGGCAATTGTGGCAGGGCTTTTTTGACCAAGCGTTTCCAAAATTAACGCCGGATTCAAAAGTGTATGGTGTCTACACCAATTACGAGTCTGACTTTACGGGTGAATTTGATGTCGTCGCTTGTACTAGCGCACTCACCGATAACAATTTAGATGCGCTAGTTGAAACCGAAATTGAAGCAGGTAAGTACCTAACGTTTTCAGCTAAAGGAGAACTTCCTCAAGCGGTCATCGATTTATGGGGCGAAGTGTGGGCGTACTTCAACGCAGCGGGTTGCCCACATGTCCGAACTTACACGACAGACTTTGAATTTTACAAAGGCGAAACTGAAGTCGAGATTTCGATAGCGATTCAATAAGCTTTGGATTGTCGTTAGTGATAGTGCAAATTTAGTCATTAGCAAAAGAGCCGCTCTGTACGAGCGGCTCTTTTTATTGGGGTACACCGCCTAAATAAATTGCGGTACACCGAACAAATTGTGGAATATCGTATTAACAGAGGTCAGCTACATCATTCTCATGAAGTAAGGAATAATCAGGGCGTTCGCTAAATCAATGAAGAACGCGCATACCAATGGCACGATGATGAAGGCTTGTGCTGAATGCCCATACTTCTGACTTACTGCCGACATGTTTGCCATGGCTGTCGGTGTTGAACCTAACGAAATCCCTCCGAACCCAGCACATACAACAGCCGCATCATAGGTTTTACCCATTGATGGGAACACGATGAAGATATTGATTATCACCGCGAGTAGCAGCTGCATTGCCAATATCGCGAAGATAGGACCCGCCAAATCAATGAGCGTCCAAAGTTGCATGCTCATTAGTGACATCGCCAAAAATGTACCCAGGGAGATTTCAGCAATTAAGTCGATAGCGGGCGAGCGTGTCGGCCATTTTGCGCCCGAGATTCTTGGGTAGGAGTCTGGCATTACGTTGGTGATCACGATACCCGCAAACAAACACGATACGAACAGTGGAAGTTGTAATCCTGTTTGACTGATCAATTCATTAAGCAACGCGCCGACAATGACACAAATATGAATCGCTAACACGGCGTCTAAAAATTGAAATGATGTAAGAGCTTGGTGTTGTTTTTTTGCATTTGAATCGATTGAGTTTGATTGCCCGTCGACAGGTTTGAGGTTGTGACGCTTAATGAGAAACTTTGCAATAGGGCCACCCATCAGGCTGGCTAAAATCAACCCAAATGTTGCACTGGCGATACCAATTTCCATTGCGCTTTCTAGGCCGAACTCTTCTGCAACCTTGGGTGCCCAAGCAATCGCGGTACCATGCCCGCCAATCAGTGAAATACTTCCGCTGAGTAGGCCAAAGACAGGCTCTAGGCCAAACATTGATGCGACAGAAATACCGACGATGTTCTGCATAATCATGAAGAAGATAGTGATTGATAGCAAAATCACCAAGGGCTTTCCGCCTTTGAACAGGTCTTTCAAACTTGAGTTAATCCCAATCGTGGTAAAGAAGTAGACCAATAATACATCGCGGGCAAATAGATCAAATTGCACTTCGATTGAGGTCGTCGCGTATAAAACCGCGAACAGAAGCGATGCCAAAATCCCACCAGAGACAGGTTCAGGGATACTGAACTCTTTCAAAAAACCGATGACTTGATTCAGCCTTCGTCCGACAAATAGAACCACGATCCCCATGGTCACTGCAAAGAATGACCCGAGATGTAAGATGTTGTTTTCAAATTCCATAGTGATCCTTGTAAAGGTGAAGTTATGACGTAACTTTAGTTGCCAAATTGCGCTTTAATAAGCAACTAGATTAGCATTATTTGTTGCGTTCAAATGATAAGAAGTTTCGGAATTCCGGATCGGCAACAAGTTGTTTGTTACCTTCTTCAATCAATAGGTCGACGTTTTCTTTGTCTATCATAAAGTCCGTGGGAATTTGATTGAGTAAGTATCGCTTTGCACTGTTGTCTGATTTATTCAAGCTGATCTCAATGAAGTAGGGTGAAACCTTACGACCTTGATGAGAGGCCAGTTCTTGCCAAGATTGCAACTCGTCGACGATCAAATCTTTTGTTGTGTCGTTATAGCGATGCAACTGTATATCGGTGATGACATCCACCGTTTGTTTCATGGAAGGCGCTTCAATTGACTCTCCAATGCCAGATTCTGGGTTCGTCGATGCATCAACCGAAATGATGACAATAGGACGCGCGTGCTGGTTGTCGTACAAGTTTTTCAGATCTTCGTTGTCGTTGTAGCGCAAATATTCAGACATCTCATACACCGACAGTAAACCGAGGTTGTCAGTAATCCCGCCATCCACAAGGTGGAGATAACTCACATCATCCTTATTGCTATAGGACTCTAGCGATTTGATGAGATTTCTATTGCGATAACTTGTAGCCTCAAACGAGGGTTGTAAATGCTCTGATTTATCACAGTCATTTTTGTTTTCTAGTACCACAGGTGTGAAAACGAAAGGCACGGCAGAAGAAGCCGTCACCGAACTGGACACTGAATAACTGTTCAAGTCTGAACAAATGAGGTCAAAATACTCTTGTGTGAATGAAAAACGCGAACCCGTTGAAATGTCGGTCGCGTTAATAACAATGTAGGGTGCATCTTCTCGGTGCATGTCGGCAAATGTACTTTCACCGAAGATGTTGGCTTTGTAATAGTCGGTGGCTTTGTCTGTTCTGGTGGCGTACGAGAACCAATAAGTCGGAGATAAAAGGATGGAGAACAGATCTTTTGAGACTTCGTGATAAAGGAACGTTTCTTCATAATCTTCGAATATCTGGTCACCATACAAACCATAATACGCGGCGGTAAAGCTGCCACCGGATACCGAACTGATCATATCAACTTCTTCTAACAGATTGACCGTTTCACCATTTACTTGGATGTTGGTGTCGCGCAATGCTTGCAGCACACCATATGAGAGCGCCGCCGCACGCGTGCCGCCCCCAGAAAAAGAGAGGATCAACGTAACTTTGCTATTGGGTTTATTGAAGCTTTTCGCCGTGTAGGTTTGATTCTGCTGCGCAGCAGATGGGCTTGTGTTGGTTGCTTTGTTTTTCGCGCTACAGCCTGAAAGGGCAAGCGAGAAGACCACTAACAGTGAAACTTTCGCGAACCCTTTAAAATCGGGGCTAGGTGTGTTGAATGTGTTTACTTTGTTTTTTGGCATAGCGCATTTCAAACTAACGTTGTGATTGAGTGAAATGCGATTTTCGTTGATATCTAATATGCCATCAATAGCATCGCTTGTGATTCAGTGTCACGATTTTCATAACAATAGAGAGCTGTCTATGCATATTTAGAACTATTTTCAGTCATCTTCGGCAATCTTCAGCAATATGGAGTTATCTCCAGCAATTCATAGCGACTTAATGCTACCCAAAAACACAATCTTGCTTGGTTTCATTCCACAAAGGGTATTGCTTCATGACTTGGGTGTAGAGCTTACTGTCGAGGTGCGCTCTTAACCAACGTCCTACGTGCTGATATTCAGATTGCACAAACCACTTCTTCTCGACTCTTACGAACTGGCTAACAAACGGCATCACAGCAAAGTCGGCGAGGCTTGGCGTTTCTCCAAAGAAACAAGGCTGATTGGTGAGTAATGCCTCTAACTTGCTGATGAATCCGTCACAGGCTTGTCTGCGTTGTTCACTATCGATGTTTCGGTAACGCACTGAAGCGCGGTATTTCTCTAAGTGACCAATGAATTCTTCATCGTTGGTTTTGATAAGTTGTTGGACTTGCTCGCTAAGTATTGGATTGCTTAAGCGCAGAAGATCTTGAGGATCGTTTTGTTGAAGCGCCCAATTCATCACATCTAAGCTCTGTTCGATGATTTGACCATCTGGCAATACCAATACTGGAACAGTGCCTTTTGGAGAACTGGCCAATAGTTCGCTAGGCTTATCTTTGGTGACAATTTCTCGAAGTAACACTTTCTGCTGTGATAGTGCGATGCCCATTCTTCCTCGCATAGCGTAAGGGCAGCGTCTTAAAGAATAAAGAATAGGTAAATCGAATTCGTTTGGCATTATTGAGGTCATTTAGTTTGGAAAGTGTTGTTAGGTGGTAAAGAGTTCGTGTTGTAGGTAGAATACGCGCCTTAAAAATTATAAGTAAGTGAGCGACTTCAAAAATGAGCAGAAAGATTGAGTTATTAGCCCCAGGTGGCGATGTCGAGGCGATTAAAGCCGCTATCGTGGCCGGTGCCAATGCGGTTTATTGTGGTTTAGACACCTTCAACGCTCGTAACAGAGCCTCTAACCTTTCGTTAGATGAGTTGAATGGTGTGATTCGCCTTGCTCATGAATATGGTTGTGAAGTGTTTCTGACTCTTAACGTTGTGCTGCTGGAGCATGAAATTAAGACTATCACTAAATTGCTGAACCAACTGGTGAACACCAAACTAGACGGCATCATCGTTCAAGATCTTGGTTTGTTTGATTTGGTGAAAAAGCATTTCCCATCGTTAGATGTTCACGCATCGACTCAGTTAACGACGCACAACGAAGGCCAGATTAAGTTCTTGTCTAAGATTGGCGCGACGCGCGTAAACTTGTCTCGTGAATTGAACCTACCAGAAATCAAAATGCTGACGGAAGTGGCACACGATCACGATGTTCTAACTGAAGTGTTTGTACATGGCGCTTTGTGTATCGCATTCTCTGGTCAATGTTACTCAAGCTCAGTAAGTGTGGGTAACTCAGGTAACCGTGGGCGTTGTAGCCAAGCGTGTCGTGATGAATACGAAATAACCAACGCAGGCAACAAGTTCCCACTGAACTTGAAAGATAACTCCGCTTACTACGACCTACCTGAACTGGTTGACGCGAAAGTTGACTCGTTGAAAGTAGAAGGCCGTATTAAAGGCGCACACTACGTATACACTGTGGTAGACACTTGGCGCAAACAGATTGATAGCTTTGTAGAAAGTGGTTTGTTGATCGAAGACGATTCGAACCTACACAAAGTATTCAACCGTGATTTCACCAACTCTTTCCTCAAGGGCAACCTAACGAAAGACATGTTCATTGATAATCCTCGTGACAACAGCATGAACTACGCCGTTGATAAAGCGACGAAAGAGAACAATGAAATCTCTGTTGTGCAAATTCAAGAAGTAACTAGCGATCTTTATGAAGCTAAGAATGCGCTAGGTAGCGAAATGCGCGACAAGATCGAGTTCCTTGATATTCGTAAAACACCGGTGTCATTGTCGTTTAGCGCTAAGGTGGGTCAACCATTTACGGTGACAGTGAACACACCAAAAGAAAACTTTACGGTTCAGTCTCAATCATTATTGGCAACAGCTAAAGAGACTGCGATTACTCAGGCGTTACTTGAGAAGCGTTTCAAATCAGTGAAGAGTGCGGTTCATACGCTTGAAAACTGTAACTACGACAACTTAGATGAAGGTCTGATTCTTCCTTTGAAAGAAGTGTCGGTCTTAAAAGACGAAATCGATTTCATCTTAAACGGTTCTGTGAAAGTGATTAAGCACGTTGAAGTGCCAGCACTGCCTCAGCAACCAAAGGTTAACGAGAAGCCAACCATGTCGATGCTTATCGCTGATGTGGAAGACTTGCACCTGTGTGACGTAACTGACGCGGATGTTTACTTCAAACTGCCTGAAAGCTTCAAGAAGCGTTGTAACAAGTACATCGACATCTTGGCAGCAAACCCACGTTTGATTCCTTGGTTCCCAGCAGTATTGATCGGTAAAGATTACGACGAAGCGGTTCGTATTCTTGAAGAGATCAAGCCAGCTCGCATCGTGACCAACAACACGGGTATTGCTTACAAAGCTTACGAGATGGGAATTGAGTGGGTTGCAGGCCCGTTCATGAACACCACAAACTCTCACGCACTGGTTACGCTGAAAGAAGAGCTGAACTGTGCTGGTGCTTTCATTTCGAACGAGATCAACAAAGGTCAGATTCGTCATATTCGCCGTCCAGAGAACTTCAAACTGTTCTACAGCATCTACCACCCAATCTTGATGATGACCAGCCGCCAGTGTTTCTTCCAAAGAACCGTGGGTTGTAACAAGCCAAGCATCGAAGCCGGTTGTATGTTGAAGTGTGAGAAAGCGACCACGATTACCAACGTGAAAGGCATCTCTTTCGCGGTTGATAAACAGAAGGGTGGCTACCCAAGCATTTACAACCACGAGCAGTTCTTAAACCATGACGCTGTAACGGATTTCTCAGGTCTGTTTGACGAGTTCTTCATCGACCTAACCAACATCGGCGCGGGTTCGAAAGAAGTACAAGACAAAGTAGAGCTTATCAAACACTTCCAAGGTTTGATTGACGGCGTTGATGGTTCACAACAGAACCTAGAGCAGATGGTTGAAGTTCGAACTAACGCTCAATACGTGCAAGGTCTATAGGGTTCAAGGCTTATAACACTAAAGGTCTATAAGGCTTAACCGCTTATAATCACTCTGAACCAATAAACAAGAGGCCACTCAATCGAGTGGCCTTTCTGTATCTGAGTATTCTGAATCAGCGAATACGTTATTCCGTCACAGCTTCCTGTTTGAAGCATGGGCTCTTTAACGTGTTCATCTTCTCGATTTCATTGGTTAAACGCAGTGAAAGCAACGCTTTTTGGTTTGAAGCAAAATCGAACATAACGATGGTCGCAGTGCCGATTGTCGTCAGCTTCTGTTGAGCCTTACTGACGATCCCGTATTCCATGGTGAAGCGGTCGTCTTGAATGTCTGTAACACGAGAACCAATCATCAGCGTGTCTGGATACGTGACTGGTCTGAAATATTTACAATAAGTGTCGCCAAGAACAGGGCCAACTTTGGTAATCGCCATCTCTTCCATCAGCTCGACATGCTTGAAAAAATCTAAGCGAGCAGTTTCGAAATAACGAAAATATACGGCGTTGTTAACGTGATTAAGCGCGTCCATTTCTCCCCAAGCGACAGGGATTTCTGTTACTACCGGGTAGTCAGATAATAGTGCTTCCATGCGAACTCTCTTATTGTTATCTGTGTAGTTAGTGTTATCTGGGTAATTAACGTTATCTGCTTATCCTTCATCGGGATAAGTTGTTATTGGAATAAAAACCCTACCGTTAAATTAACAAAACTGCAACACGTGTGATTTAAGTTTTTGAAGCTTGAAACCACACAATGTCAGGGACTTAGTCTTTCATTACTTAATGACTTGAACGCATTTGCTCCATAACTCAGCGATTAAGGTGTTTGAATTGCAGTTCAACTAAGCGTTGGTATAATTCGCAGCTATTGATGAGAGACTGGTGGTCGCCGATGTCTACTAGCTGCCCTTTATCGAGTACCGCAATCTGGTCGGCGTGTTTAATTGTTGATAATCGATGGGCGATAATGATCGTAGTTCTGCCACGCATTAACTCTTCTAAAGCTTGTTGAACATGATGCTCACTTTCACTGTCTAGCGCACTGGTTGCTTCATCCAATAAGAGAATATTTGGATCTTTTAAGATGGCACGAGCGATGGCAATACGCTGACGCTGACCGCCAGACAATCTCACGCCACGTTCACCAAGAAAACTGTGATAGCCTTCAGGTAAGTTCTGAATGAACTCGTGCGCGTGCGCTTTTTTCGCCGCTTCGATAACTTGCTCGTCTGTTGCTTCTGGGTTTCCGTATCGGATGTTATGGAACACATCGTTACTGAACAGGGCGGGTTGCTGCGGTACAAGCGCCATCTGCTTTCTTAGCTCGTTTGGGTCAAATTGATTCAGCTCAACACCGCCTAAGGTTACTTTACCCACTTGCGGGTCGTAGAAACGTTGCAGCAGTTCGAACAGAGTAGTTTTACCTGCGCCAGATGGGCCAACCAGTGCCAACACTTTGCCTTCATGGGCAGTGAGCGTGAGGTTGCTTGTTGCGGGTTGATCCGGTCTTGATGGGTAACAGAAGGTCACATCATCAAACGCAACTTCTGGAGTCACATTATCTAGTGATGTTGGGTTCGCTACCGGCGCAACAATATGGCTTTCAACTTGTAGGATTTCGATTAATCGCTCGGTCGCACCTGCCGCGCGTTGCAGTTCACCCATCACTTCAGAAATGGTACCTAATGACGAAGCGACCATAATGGCATAGAAGACAAACGCCGCTAAGTCACCCGCTGACATCGTGCCGTTGATGACATCACTACCACCAACCCACAGCATCCCTGATATTGCGCTGAACACGATAACAATCACACCAGAGATAAGAATCGCGCGCTGTTTTACACGCTGGCGACCAATCTCATAAGCCTTTTCCACTTCTACCGCGAATGACGCTTTTTCTTGCTCTTCTCGGCTGTAGCTTTGCACCGTTTTAATGTGCTCAATTGCCTCACCTGCGTAAGAACCCACATCAGACATGGAGTCTTGGCTTTGGCGAGATAAAGCTCTTACACGACGCCCATAGACAAGGATCGGAATCAAGATAAATGGCACCGAGGCCAATACAATCAAGGTCAGCTTAATATTGGTCGCGAATAGCATGATGATCGCACCAATACACATCAACGCGCTCCGCATCGCCATAGAGAACGATGAACCTATGATGCTTTGAAGCAGAGTGGTATCCGTTGTGATACGCGACATGATGTCGCCACTGCCATTAGTTTCGAAGTAACTCGGGTGCAGCGTCACGACATGATTGAAAACCGACAAGCGAATGTCCGCACTCACACGTTCCCCAACAGAAGAAACCAAATAGAAGCGGAAGAAAGTACCAATCGAGATCAATACGACCACGACCATGATGAATTGAATCGCGCTGCCTAAATCTGAGAGTGATTGTTGGCTGAAGCCTTGGTCGATGAGAAGACGAATACCGTGTCCGACTGAAAGGGTTAAGCTCGCCGTGAAGATCAACGCGATCAACGCAGCAATAACACGACCTTTATAAGGCTGAATGAATTTACTCAGCTCAAACAAAATACTGAGGCTTTTTTTCTCAGGTTTGGCATCGGGATTCTTTTGAGTCTGTCGCTGGTTTGAGTCGAGCGTAGAAGAGACATCGTTTTGCATATGACTGCCTTAATGTGTTGTCGCTTTAAAAATAGATGGCTTGTTGCTTATTACTTATTGCTAATGGTTTATGACTTATTGCCTGTACTGCGCGTTGTTCGCTGGGAAGTACTTGTTGTTGAGAATAGAACCCATTAAAGCATTTATTGCGCTGTGACGCTCCCTAGGAAACTCAATTTCCAATATTTCCTCCCCACGAAGTGAATAATTCGAAACAACCTTAAAGGAAAACTAAGCATTCTGATCCAGTCAGTTCGACAGGAAAGTAGGGTATTTAACCCTAATTTTTATGCAAGTAAATTATCGTTAATAGGAGAGTGCGTTCATAAACTAGCAATCGAGCAATGATTTATAAATTGATAGAAAAACGTTTGCTTTTTATCTCGATATTAGCTTTATCAATGACTTGCAAATTTTGGTTGTAAGACCAGTTATAGCGACTGTTTTTTGTGCAATATTTGTTACAAAAATTCAACAAAGTAGTTTTTTATACATTTTTCTTGCATAAAACCTCGGATTGAATAGAATAGCCAGCAAATGACAATTAATGCAGTATTGTGGCATGAGTATTCAAGTAAAGAGCATCAACAAATCATACGGTGATACCCAAGTTCTTCACGACATCAGTTTCGACTGTGAGAGTGGCGAAACCTTGGTATTGCTTGGCCCAAGCGGCGCTGGCAAGAGTTCACTACTGCGTGTTTTGAACCTGCTAGAAATCGCGGACAACGGCGAATTAGATATTGCTAACGAGCAATTCGACTTTGCTGGTCAGATCCAAGAGAAGCAAGGGCTTAAACTTCGTCGTAAAGTCGGCATGGTGTTCCAGCAATACAACTTATGGCCACACATGACGGTGATGGAAAACTTGATTGAAGCACCAACCAAAGTTGCGGGTTTGGATAAGCAAGAGGCGATCAAGCAAGCTCAAGAAGTACTAAAGACACTTCAACTTGCCGACAAAGCTGACGCTTGGCCACTTCAACTGTCTGGTGGTCAACAACAGCGTGTTGCGATTGCACGTGCGCTGATGATGAAACCGGATGTGTTGTTGTTTGATGAACCAACAGCGGCGCTTGATCCTGAGATCACCAACCAAGTTGTCAGCATTATTAAAGAGTTGAGTGGAACGGGCATTACTCAAGTGGTTGTGACACACGAAGTTGATTTCGCGAAGAAGATTGCTAGCCACGTTCTGTATCTAGAAAAAGGGTACATCGTTGAACACGGCACCAGCGATTCATTCGTTAATCCGCAGACACCTGAGTTTGCCGAGTATTTGACTCACTAGATTAGTGACTCATCAAAACCAAGTTAAGTCACTAGATTAGTGACTCATTAAACCTGAGTTAACGCATTGGATTCACATAGCCCAAGATTCAGCTAATTTATTTGATTCGGCTAATCACAACACAATTTAGTCAAACATAGATTCAGTTAAAACAAATCAAATTATAAAAATGGCCACAGGTCAAAATCACACAGATTCGGAGTAACAAAATGAAAAAGATTCTACTAGCTTCACTTATCGGCCTTTCTTCAGCAGGCATGGCTGTTAATGCATCGGCACAAGATGAAATCAAATTCGCAATGGAAGCAACTTACGCACCATTCGAATACATGGACGAGAACAACCAAATCCAAGGTTTTGACGTAGACCTAGCAAACGCACTTTGTGAAGAGATGAAAGCGACTTGTACTTTTCACAACCAAGCGTTCGATAGCTTAATCCCAGCGCTTAAATTCAAACGTTACGATGCCGCTATTTCGGCAATGGACATCACTGAAGCGCGTCTTAAACAAGTAAACTTCTCTAACGCTTACTACGACAACTCTGCAGCATTCATCTCTATTGAAGGCAAAGTAGCAGACCAAGCAGCACTAGAAGGTAAGCGTGTTGGCGTTCAAAACGGTTCAACTCACCAGAGCTTCCTACTTGAGCAAATGGCTGGCGTAACAGCGGTACCTTACTCAAGCTACCAAGATGCATTCATCGACATGAAAAACGGTCGTATCGATTCAGTATTTGGTGACACAGCGGTAGTAGCTGAATGGTTCAAAAAGCAAGACAACCTAACGTATGTTGGCGACCAAGTAACAAACCAAGAGTACTTCGGTAACGGCTTTGGTATCGCAGTAAACAAGAGCAACCAAGAACTTGTAGACCAGCTTAACGTTGCACTTGCAGCAGTGAAAGCGAACGGCGAATACGACAAGATCTTTAACAAGTACTTCGGTAAGTAATTTATGGAATTAACGGGTTACTCTTTAGGGCTCGTCGAAGCAAGCTGGATGACAGTTCAGCTTGCGTTCGTAAGCCTATTGGTTGGATTGGTTCTAGCAGTTTTGTTTGCAAGTGGTGAGATGTCTCGTCGTATTGCAATCAAATGGCCAACGACTGCATTTGTGACGATTGTTCGTGGTTTACCAGAAATTCTGGTCGTACTGTTTATCTACTTTGGTTCGACACAAGTTCTGTTCATGATCACTGGCGACTTCATAGAAGTGAGCCCGTTCTTATCTGGTGTTGTTGCACTGTCACTTATTTTTGCTTCTTACGCTTCGCAAACTATTCGTGGTGCGTTGAAAGCAGTAAGCAAAGGGCAGAGAGAAGCAGCAAGTGCGCTTGGTATTTCACAATCTCGTGCTTTCTTCAGAGTCGTATTGCCACAAGCAGTGAGACACGCGCTACCAGGGTTAACCAACCAATGGCTGGTTCTATTGAAAGACACTGCACTGGTTTCATTGATTGGCGTAACCGATCTGTTGAAACAAGCGCAATTAACATCTGCGGCAACGCACGAAGCATTCACTTGGTACGCGACAGCAGCAGCAATCTATTTGGTCATCACTTTAATCACACAAAGATTGGTAAAAGTGATTGATGGTAAGTTCTCTATTCAAGGTTTGGATAACAAAGGGGCAATGGCATGAATCAACAATACCTCTCTCAAATGCTTGAAGGCTTAGTGACCAGTCTTCAACTCACAGGTGCTTCATTGCTTGTTGGTTGTATCTTGTCATTGCTGATGACGGTAACGCTAATCCTAAGAATACCGGCGATTCACTGGTTAACTCGTGGCATCATTACGCTGTTTACCGGCACACCATTGTTGGTTCAGATCTTCTTGGTGTATTACGGCCCGGGTCAATTCGATTGGATTCGTGAAAGTTTCCTATGGACATGGCTTAGCCAACCTTGGTTCTGCGCAATGTTAGCACTCGCACTGAACACCGCGGCATACAGCACGCTACTGTTCAGAGGTGCATTTAACGCGATTCCAGCAGGGCAGTGGGAAGCATGTCGCGCATTAGGCATGGACAAAATCGCGACGCTTAAAGTGTTACTGCCATACGCACTACGTCGCGCCGTTCCAGCTTACTCGAACGAAGTGATTCTAGTCTTCAAAGGCACGTCACTGGCAAGCACCATCACCATCATGGATTTGATGGGCTACGCTCAGCGTATCAACGGCCAAACCTACGACACACTCACAGTGTTCGGCATTGCTGGCGCATTCTACCTAGCAGTGAATGGTGTATTAACGCTGGTCTTCCGTCAGGTAGAGAAGAAGGCCCTCGCATTCGAAGCTGCGTAAGCTAGCCACTCAAAAGCTTAACTAACGTATAAAGCCTGACATTAATGTTCGCATAAATGGCAGGCTTTTTTGTGTTTGGGTATGTGCAGAGTACTGTGATTACATACAGCTCAGTGAGGTTTTCGCCAAAATTATACTATATAGAAATATTCTGCATTTTGTCATTCAATGAGTTTATCTATGTTTTAAGTCACTGAAATACTGTGATTAATCGTGGTAGAGTCCCGTACATATGAAACTAGATAGAAAAATTCTATATTTAAATGCAGAATTTTTCTGTCTAAGAGCTGTTGAACTAAGCCGCTTCGCGGAGGGCTTTCCTCTCACTTACCTGATAGAC